>NZ_CAXBLF010000029.1:0-41893 GCF_963976535.1 uncultured Algibacter sp.
ATACAAAAATTAGCAAAAATATTACCCAATAAATCATCATTAGTAATCTCACCAGTAATTTCTCCAAAATGATATAATGCTTGTCGAATATCAATAGCCAACAAATCGCCCGACAAACCAGAATCTAATCCTCCTTTTACTTTATCAATTTCTTCAAAAGCCTTTAATAATGAATCATAATGACGCGAGTTAGTAACAATGGTATCATTATTTCTTAGTGCACCAGTATTCACATAACTGAGTAGTTTTTCTTGAAGTGTATCAACGCCGATTTTATGTTTTGCAGATAATGATATAAAGTGAGACCTTTCGACTGCGCTCAAAGTGACAACTAATTTTAATTTATCAGCTTCAGAAAGTTTGTCAATCTTATTGGCTATGATTAAAAGCGGTTTCTGCGGATACTTATTTTTTATCTTTTCTATTTCAACCTTAAATGTTGAACTTGATGATTTAAAATCAGACGCATCAAATAAATAAATAACTACTTGAGCTTGATCTATTTTTTCAAAAGTTCTTTTAATACCAATACTTTCAACCACATCTTTAGTTTCTCGTATTCCTGCGGTATCAATAAATCTAAAACCTATCCCTCCTATCGAAATTTCATCTTCTATAGTATCTCTAGTCGTTCCGGCAATTTCCGAAACAATGGCGCGCTCTTCATTTAACAAGGCATTTAAAAGTGTAGATTTCCCCACATTTGGCTCACCAACGATCGCTACCGGAATACCATTTTTAATCACATTACCAACCGCAAAAGAATCTATCAAGCGTTTTAAAACAAAACGAATACGCTCAACCAAGTCTTTAAATTGGCTTCTATCTGCAAACTCAACATCTTCTTCAGCAAAATCAAGTTCTAGCTCTATCAAAGAAGCAAAATTTAAAAGTTCCTCACGAAGTTTAGCTATTTCAGAAGAAAACCCACCACGCATTTGTTGCATCGCAATTTGATGAGCCGCTTCATTGTCACTAGAAATTAAATCTGCAACCGCTTCGGCTTGAGATAAATCTAGCTTCGCATTTAAAAAAGCACGAAGTGTAAATTCTCCAGCAGTAGCCATTCTACACCCTTTCCTTATGAATAATTGAATAATTTCTTGCTGAATATAATTAGAACCATGACATGACACCTCCACAACGTCCTCGCCAGTGTATGAATTAGGGTTTTTAAAAACAGATACCAGAACTTCATCTATAGTGCGTTCTCCATCAATAATATGCCCCAAATGAATGGTATGTGTTTTTTGGTTGCTAAGGGTCTTTTTAGATTTAACAGATTGAAAACACGAATCTGCAACGTTTATAGTATCCTTTCCTGATAGTCTAATCACAGCAATAGCACCAGCTCCAGATGGTGTTGCTAAAGCTACAATGGTATCTTGATTTATCATGCGGCAAAAATACTAAATTTGAAATGCTATACAACACATCTTTTATTACAAAACATTTTAACTAATCCTTAAAAACGACTTCTCTTAAACTAGGAATTTGGTAAATGTTAAAATTTCAATGTTACATATCATTTAATATTAAGCAACAAAATATCTTAAAATCTAATTATTCCATATTACACACTTATAAAACTCAACTATTTTTTAGTTTTATTTTGCTTTAAACGAATATTTCATAAAAATCTGATTTACAAATATTTAACGTCATTATATTATGCAGGCATAGTATCTTTACAAACATATTATAGTCGTTATTTTTAAGAAGCTCTGTGACCTATAAATGCTTTATGTGTCACAATTTCAGTAAGTTACACAAACCATTTATAACATTAACAAACCCAATAATAGATTTGCAACAAAATGAAAATAATAGAATCAGATTTCTCAGCTCAAATTTTAAAGTTCGCACAAAACCAAATAGGTAGTATCTTTTTTTTCAATCATGTTGCGGTTGTAGAACTTAATGAAGGCGTGCATTTTGATAGTAATAACGCTTCATTTATTATAGATGAACTTGAATCATATTTTGGAGAATCTCAACCCTATGGCGTAATTGCTAACAGAATTAATTCTTATTCCGTAAATCTTTTAGATACGCCTACATTCAAAGAAAGAGCCAAAAATCTATACGCTTATGGCGTGGTTGGTCATGATCTTGCTGGCAAAATGAATGCAGAAATGGAAAACGATTTTTGTGCTGCTGATAATATAGACTATGCAAATATTGACGAAGCCATCAACGAGGTATATAACAAAGTACGAAGCAGCGGACTATTCTTCTTGAGTTAGATAAATACCATCAGGCTTAATTTCTATCAAACGCTGTCTATACAAGGTTCCAACCGCTTTCTTAAAATTTTTCTTGCTCATTTGCAAAGCCACTTTAATAGCCTCAGGACTCGATTTATCCGTTAAATTTATATACCCATCATTATCTTGAAGTTCTTGCATAATCTGGTCTGCATTAGGCTCTATATTTCTAAAACCAATTTGCCCTAAAGCAATATCAAGTTTATTACCTGGTCGCACTTTTTTAACAATCCCTTTAAGTTTATCACCAATACTTAAATCCTTAAAAATACTGTCTTTATAGATTAAGCCCAAGTGCGTTTTGTTCACAATCACATTCATACCAATATCAGATGGGTGCGACACTATCAAATCAACTTCATCAAATTCACTAACGGTTAACTCTGTATTATCTAAAAACCGGTTGGTTTTGCTTGATGCCACTAGCCTATCAGTCTTCTCATCCAAATAACAATGCACCAAATACCAACCGCCAACTTTCATTTTAAAAGCTTGCTCACTAAATGGGCAAAATAATTCTTTTACTAAACCCCAATCTAAAAAAGCACCAAAATCCGTTGTTTGGTTACAACGCAATAAAGCAAATTCACCACGCTTAATATATGGCATATCCGTTGTAGCAACAGGGCGCTGTTCATTATCTAAATACACAAAAACATCAAGCTTCTCCCAAATTTTAAAAGACTCAGGTACATAACGGTTTGGTAATAACACCTGGTTGTCTTCATCATCAATCAAATAAGCACCGTGGTCCGTTTCTCGAAGTATTTCTAGCGTATTTATTTCACCTAATTTTATCATGTCGCAAAGGTAACAATTTTTCAATCTTACACGACGTTTACACGCGTTCAACTTAAGGCATTATTATTTTTATTTTTTTGGGCGCATCACCTCCTAAGGTTGGCGTCGGGCTATCCGTTACAAGTCCTCGCTCGTCCCGATAACCATCGGGACTCGCTGTGGGCTTTTATTCATGCCTTTCTATTTTATATTAATGAATTCATGAACATAAATGTTTCACTGCTATCCCTTGCGTACTGTTCGCAGCAACAGTTTTTAGTTGCAAAACACAAGATATAACCCTTTTGTCATCACTTTAAAAAACCTTCTACACTTGTATTTAATAATTCCTTGTACAATAAACACAAACCGCTTATGTTTGTAATAAATTATCTTTTTATGGAAACCAGCCGAATCATAGATTTATTTTTATTTGCAATTCCTTCGTTAATTACAGGAGTTATTGCCTATTATTTTTTTAAAGAACATACCAAAAATGAAGATGGTCGTAGGCGTTTTTTATTAAAAAAAGACATGCAAGTAAATGCGATGCCATTACGCCTGCAAGCTTATGAACGTATGGCTCTTTTTTTAGAACGCATATCGCCATCAAAATTATTAATTAGAATTACCCCAAATAACTCTAATAAAGAAGATTACGAAACTTTACTTATACAAAACATAGAACAAGAATTTGAACATAATTTATCTCAACAAATATATATTAGCGATAAATGTTGGAGCATTGCAACAACGGCAAAAAACGCGACAATTCAATTGATTAGAAAAGCGAGTATGCTAGAAAAAACGGATACAGCTAATAAGCTAAGAGAGGTTGTTTTAACCGAAATGATGGAGCGCCGTTCACCAAGTGATGCTGCACTCTCATTTATTAAGGAAGAGGTTTCAGATTTATGGTAATTCCTCCATACGCAACTCATTAGATCGTGCTTGCTCGCACTTTTGTTTTGCATAAAAATACCCTTGTTGCCACCAAGAAGTCATCAATTTTTTATTAAAAACCAAAGAGTTTTCAGTAAGTTTTGAAGGTGTATAATATAAATTAAGCTTTACATCCTTGTTTTTTGCTGCCAACTTTCCTATTAAAATATCACTGCGTTCAACCTGATCCAAAAGATGCCCAAACAAGTTTAGCATTAAAGAAAAAGGATTCTTACCAAGCACCTTATTATAAGCCATACTTTCAGATTCTAGAATAATAGCATCAATTTCTGTTGCACCTCGTAAAATGGCCTCACGAATTGGTACAACGCAACCAAAAGCACCATCGGCATATTCAAACCCATTCTTCTTCACTAAAGACATAAATGGAATATAATTACAAGAAATCCAGATCCAATCACAAAATTCATCATAGCTAAAATCCGTTATAGATTTATACTCAACAATATTTTTAGATAAATTGGAGACAGTAACGACCACATCATCCTTATTTTGTCTTAAGGATTGATATTCCTCATAAGTAAAATGTTTTTTCAAGTATCGACGCAAAGCTTTACTCTCACCAAATGTTCGTTTCATTTTTATAAACTGCCACATTGAGTTTAAAAAATCAATAGACACAAACTCTCTATTTCCTTTTTTACGAACCACAAACGGATTGACGCTAAATATATTAGCCTGATTAACATTAGTAAATACTTTATGGATTTTATCAATCTTACCTGCCGCTAAATGAGGTATTAGTAAACTCCCAGTGGAAGTCCCTAAAAAGATGTCGTAATCTCTACCTTCTTCATTAATTAAATACTCTGCAACACCGCCTGCATAAGCGCCTTTACTGCCTCCTCCTGAAATTACTAATGCTTTCATTTTTAATTTTCTAATTGACTAAGTTCTTTATTTTTCAATTTAGCAAAATTATAACCACCTTGCCACCAATCTGTCATTTTTTCTTTATCAAATATTAGTGAATTAGTTGTTAAAACAGTAGGGGCATAATAAAAATTAATAATAGCATCATTATGCGCTGCTACAAACTTACCTATTCTGATGTTTTGAGATTCTATCCTATCCAGCATGAATCCAAACATATTGGTGATTAACGCAAAGGGGTTTTTAGAAGGCATTCTATTTAGCTGTGTAACTTCAGTTTGTAAAATAATGGCATCTACTTCTTTTGCTCCACGACGAATAGCTTCTTCAATGGGTACCATATTTCCCATGCCGCCATCAGCATACTCGCATCCATCTATTTTTAATAAACTCATAAATGGCGTGTAATTGCAAGACACCCAAATCCAATCTACAAATTCTAAGTACGTAAATTCTTTTAAAGCTTTATATTCTACTTTATTAAGTGTTAAATTAGAAACTGTTACTACAATGCCCAGAGTCGAATTTTTTAATTCTAAAAACTCGTCTTCTCCCAATGTTTCTTTAATTAAAGTTCTTAAACTATGACTTTCTCCAAAAGTTTTACTCCCTCTAATAAAATTTAAAACAACAGTTAAATGATTAATACCAATGTTTTGAGTACCGTGTTTTTTCTTGATTATAAAGGGACAAACATCAAAAATACTATCGTTTGTTACATTTGTGTAAACCGATTTTATCTTTTCTATTTTATTAAGAGCCAAATGAGACACCAACAAACTCCCAGTTGAAGTGCCGATAAACAATTGATATTGTCGTTTCAAATCTTCAATAAGATATTGCGCAACCCCTCCGGCAAATGCGCCTTTACTACCGCCTCCTGAAATTACTAATGCTTTCAATCTAAAGTATTTATTTGTAAATATAATTAAACAATTAATGAACTAACGAAAAGCTTAAAATATTAAAACAAACGCGCCGTTTTACATCCCCATTATTGTGTATTTTAAAGAATACACCAATATATTGTGCTTTCAAATAGTGATGCTTTAAAAAGAATATTTATTTTAGTGTCAGCTATTAACGTAATTTCCTTTTATGAGAAAAAAACTTTTTCTTATCGTACTGTCATTATCTATACTTAGTTTTTCTGTTTTTGCTCTAAATAATTTCAAAATAAAAAGCGCATCAACAAATAACTTTGTATTAACCAAGTTAATTAAAAAATACAAACTTCCACCGTCTGCAACTATTTCTGGAAGCACATCGGTTTGTCAAAATGATGCACAACCACAAATTACGTTTACAGGATCTGGAGGAACTGCGCCTTATGTATTTTTATACACTCTAAATGGAGGTGGAAATCAAACTATAAGCACAACAGGGGCTAATAATTCTATAAATATAAATGTTAGCACAAATGCAGTAGGCTCTTTTGTTTACCAACTTATTTCTGTTGAAGATGTTACTAATAGCGCATCAACTGCAAACGGCACCGCAACAGTTGTTGTTAATGAGCCACCTACAGTGGACTTCACTTTCGATAATGATGGAGCATGCTCTGGAACCTCAGTAAGTTTTACTCCTAATGTAACTGGAGATGGACCGTTTAACTACAGTTGGAGTTTTGGAGACGGCACAACAAGTAATAATAGTAACCCATCACATATTTTTACATTGTTAGGTTGTGCGTTTCAAAATGCTAATGTTACCCTAACTGTTACCGATTCTAATGGATGCACAAATTCTATAACCAAAGCTGTTTCAGTTCAACAAAAACCATTGCTTGAATTTATAGATACTGACAGTCAATTCGATCCATTTAATAATTGTGGAAACAATACAACAGACCCTTCATACACTATAAATGTTGGTATTAGCAATGTTTCAGCGGCATGTATAAACGCTTATGATGTAGATTGGGGAGATGGAAGCGCTTTTGAGACCAACGTAACATTCCCCGCAACTCATACCTATACCCAATTGGGGTCTTTTAATATGAGAATTACTGGTAGAGGCACCAATTGCGATAATACCGTTACTTACTTAATTAAAAACTCTAGTAATCCAACGGGGTCTATTGTAAACCCTGGGAATACAGTTAATTTATGTACCCCTGTTAATCCTTTAGAATTTGCCATTGGTTCTTGGGCAACGAATCCTCCAGACACAAATTACACAGTTGATTTTGGAGATGGCACTGTTGAGAATTATACACAAGCACAATTAGAAGCCTCAACCTATTTTAATGCAGCAGATCCTATAAATTCACAAAATTATCCCATTCCACATACCTATACTGAAACGAGTTGTCCCAATAGTTATACTGTTGTTTTATTCATCACAACGTCATGCGGACAAACCAATTTAACTGCAGGACCCATAATTATTTTGAGAAAACCCGAGATTGATTTTGAAGACCCTCCGATAAGTTGTGTGGGTAATTTAGTTCAATTTAACAACACATCTATAGATGGTTACAGTAATAATTGCAGTGTTAATGATGGGTATAATTGGGATTTTGGAGATGGCACAACTTCAACTTTAAGAGACCCAAGTCATGCCTATTCTGCGCCTGGAACTTATACTATTTCTTTATATGGTGAAAACTCTTGTGGAGTTACCAACACAGTTACCAAAACTATATGCGTAGAACCCGCTTTAATGGCGGCATTTACATTGAACACTAATAACGGATGCTCACCACTTGCTACACAAACCACAAATACCACCGATTTAAGCGACAGTTGCGGCGGTGAAACTTACCTTTGGGAAGTCACTTACGCTTCTGGATTCTGCGGAACTGCTCCCGAACAATGGAGTTTTACTAACGGAACAGACGAAAACTCAGCAGCTCCTTCTTTTAACTTTATTACTGCTGGCACATATACTCTAACTTTAACGACAACAAACTCTTGCGGAACAGATAGTGTTTCCGAAACGATTGAAGTAAAAAGACCTCCAACTATTGCAATTAATTCTATTAGTGATTCTTGTGGTTCAGCATCTATCACTCCAATAGCCAATGTTGATGCTTGTGCTCCAAGCTCTGAAACTGTTACATATAGTTGGAGTTTTCCTGGAGGAACGCCTGCAACAGCAAATACTTTAAGCCCAGGAATCATAGTATATTCAACGCCTGGAAACTATCAAGTTTCTTTAAGCGTAACAAATAGCTGTGGAACAACAACGGATACGGAAGATTTCAATGTTAATCCAATTCCAACAATTACAAATACGAATTTAACACAGACCATTTGCTCGGGAACAGATACAACTGAAATTGTTTTAACTTCTGATATTACTAGCACAACATTTATATGGACTACTACAGCTCCTGCTGGAATTACAGGTTTTATTGCTTCAGGGAACACCAATACCATTCCCATACAAACTATTTTTAATTCAAATACGACCTCTGAAAATGTTACCTATACAGTAACTCCTTCTATCGGTGGTTGTGATGGTACACCAGTAAATTTCACTATTACTATAGATCCAGCCCCAGAATTTACGAGTCAGCCCATACCTGAAACCATTTGTTTAAATGGGCCTATTTCTACCTTATCAATATCGGTAAATGGTCCTGGAACACCAACGTATCAATGGTATCGTAATACTGTTAATGATAACACTACAGGTACCGCTATTGCAAGTGAAACAAATGCAACCTATACGCCACCCAATAACCCTGTTGCAGTCATTTATTATTATTGCGTGGTTTCATTTCCATCAGGCGCTGGTTGTAACGAAATTACTTCCGGCACAGCAAGAATAGAAATTGTAGACGGTATTCAAATAGATACAAATCCGTTAGCCACTCAAAGTATTTGTGTTGGTGGAGAAATTCAAAATCCTTTATCGGTTAGTCATTCTGGAGGTGCGGGTACAATTTCATATCAATGGTACATCAATACAACAAACTCAAATACAGGGGGCGTACTAATTCCTGGCGCTACAAATTCAGATTACACACCACCTACATTTACGGCCACTGGGAATTATTATTACTATGTTATTATTTCATTAACTGGAAGTGGGTGTAGCGATATTATTAGTGAAGTAGCCGAAGTTATTGTGATTGATGACCCCATTATAACCGTACAACCTTTAATATCTCAAACGCTTTGCCAAGGTATTACACCTCAAGATTTAGAAGTAACGGCCTCAGGTGGTTTAGGCACAACATACACCTATCAATGGTATATTAATACAACAAATTCTAATACTGGAGGAACACTTATCACTGGAGCAACTAATCTAACTTATACACCACCAACAGCTACGGTTGGCACCATTTACTATTATGTTGTTGTATCACAACCAGGTATTGCTTGTAGCGTAGTAAGCAATACTTCTGAAGTTATTGTAAATCCTGCTCCAAATTTCACAACGCAACCAATATCAAACACCTATTGTTTAGGTGATGCTTTAAATTCGCTTTCAGTTGCTTATGCTAATGGTGTTGGCACACCAACATATCAATGGTATTCTAATATCGTAAATGATACTACTACTGGCACCGCAATCACAGGAGAAACCAACTCTGTTTTTAGTCCTCCTGCGGGAAGCATTGGCACTGTATATTATTATACTATAATTACGTTTTCTTCTGGCGGATGTACCGAAATTACATCTAACATTGCAGAAATTACTATAAATCAAACACCTAATATTAGTGACAAATCTGATATTATTTGTAGCGGTAACGCTTTCACCATAACACCAGATAATACTGGTGGAGATATTGCTCCAACTGGAACAACATATACTTGGACTACACCAACAACAAATCCTGCTGGAACCATTACTGGTGCTTCAAATGAAAATACACCACAAAACAACATCAGTCAAACATTAACCAATAACACCACCAACCCTTCAACAGTTACCTATACGGTTACACCAACATCTGGAATATGCATTGGGAATACTTTCGAAATTATAATTACCGTTAATCCATCAATAAGTATCACTACAAATCAAACTAATAGCAATTGTTATTCGGCAAATGCAGGTGCTTTGGACATCTCTATAGTTGGCGGCGTACCATTTACAACAGGAAATCCCTATCAAATTTCTTGGACTGGACCTAACGGATACGCCAACACCAATGAAGATCTTTTCAATTTAGAACCTGGTGATTATAATGTAACCATAAATGATGATGGTGGTTGTCCGTACACAAACACATTTAATATTACAGAACCAGAGGAACTTATTTTTAGTTCAATTGATTTCGACCCTGAAACAATGTCATGTTTTGGTGCAGACGATGGTAGTATTGGAATTAATATTTCTGGAGGAACTACTCCATATACTTATAATTGGACGCTTAATGGGGCTTCTTTTAGTTCTTCCGAAGATTTATCTAACCTAGTCCCAGGTGATTATGAAGTTACCGTTACAGACGCAAATAATTGCACGCCTATAGTTCAAAGTTTTCAAATTATTGAACCTCCTTTGCTGGATGTTAGTTTAGTAAACCAAGTAGATATTATTTGTTTTGGTAATGCCACAGGCGAAATTAATATCAATACCGTTGGTGGCAGACCTATTGAAATCAGTGCTGGTGTTTTTGATTATACTTATTCATGGATAGGGCCAAATGGCTTTACAAGTAATCTTCAAAATTTAACTGGATTAATAGCTGGAATCTATAACGTAACTGTAACTGACAAATCGAATTGCACAGACACCTTAGAGGTGATTTTAATTCAAACAGATGAAATTATTATTGACTATATAGCTACAGAAATTGAATGCTACGGCGATAATGATGCATCTATTATCATTAACAATATATCTGGAGGCAATTCACCTTATACCATTACTTGGAGTAATTTAGGTTCAGGCACATCTCAAACTAATTTATCATCTGGAGATTATACTATAACTGTAACTGATAACACGAATTGTGTAAAATCTGTTACCGTTACCATAACAGAACCACCTATTTTCACTGTAAACCCTCAAGTTAATAATGTATCCTGTTTTGGAGAAGATGATGGGCGTATTATTTTAAATTTAGTAGGCGGTATTGACCCAGTTACTTTAGTTTGGAATGATGATCCTTCTGCTGGTGTTGAGCGTAATAATATAGGCCCAGGAACGTACACCGTAACTATAACGGATGGTAAACCATGTGTTATATCAGAAACCTTTACAATTACAGAACCTAATGCCTTATCACTTTCTGCAAATACAACCGATGCTTTAGATTGTGATAACACAAATAGTGGTGCTATAAATTTAATTGTTACTGGAGGTACACTTCCATTAAGTTACTCATGGTCTAACGGAACAACTACCGAAGATTTAAATAACATCCCACCAGGAAATTATTCAGTAGAAATAACTGATGCTAATAATTGCACAATTTCGGGAGATTGGATTATTAACAGATTTGACGCACTTGAAATAAATGTAGATACTGTTACCGATGTTGATTGTGAAACAAGAACTGTAAATCAATCTTTTGTAGCGCAAGTTATTGGTGGCGTTCCTCCATACAATATTAACTGGTCTAGCGGAACCGTTAGTGGTGCAAATGGTGAAATAATGAATACATCACAAGATGGTTTAGTCATCATCGATGTTAATGATAGTTTAGACTGTACTACAAGTTTTTCATATAATGTAGAAATCCCTAGTTTAGGCGATGCAGATTTCACGGTGACTTCGAGTGCCAATAGCACTTTCGGATTTTATTCTATTGAAGACCCTATTGAATTTACAAACACATCAACAGGAGATTATGTTTCTGTGTCTTGGAATTTTGGTGATGGCAATTTTTCTTCCGAAGAAAACCCTACGCACATCTATATCAATGAAGGCACATATTCCGTAATTCAAACCGTTACCTACCCATTTGGATGTGTTTACACAAAACAAATAACTCTAGTAGTTGAAAAAGGATATAGCTTAATAATGCCAAATGCGTTTACTCCAAACGGCGATACAATGAATGCCTATTTTGTACCAGAATCCATTGCGCTTAATGCTATTGAATTCAACGTTTACGACACTTGGGGAAGTTTAATTTATTCCGAAAAAGGCGATAGCATAAAAGGATGGAATGGAAAAATAAATGATGCTGAAGCCGAAAATGGTAATTATTATTTTACCCTTTCAGCAAAAACATTTTATGGCAAAACCATTACTGAAAAAGGTGCCTTTGTATCCATTAAATAAGCAAGTAACAAAATGAAAATAAGACTATCTATAATTATAATTTTGTGCTGCTTACCGTTTCAAGTACAGGCGCAAGACCCCGTTTTTTCGCAATATTTTTTAGTCCCTGAAGCTTTAAACCCCGGGTTTTCTGGTTTTGAAGATGCCTCCTATTTTGGTTTAATACACAGAACACAATGGCCTAGTTTAGATTTAAGAGTAGATACTGAATATGTTTTCTTTAACTCTTGGATAGAAGATGTTGGTGGCATAGGATTTAGTATTTTGAATCAGCAAGAAAGCAACACAAAATACAATCATATTCAAGGAAATATTAATTTCGCTTATCATGTTAAATTAGCCAATGATTGGTTTTTTAGACCAGCCATTGAAGTTGGTTTTGGAACAAAATCATTTAACTTCGGAAACCTTGTGTTATCCGATCAAATTAATATTAATTCTGGAACAATAACCCCAACATCATCTGACCCTTTTGCTATAAATGCCAACCGAAATATAAGTTTTGTTGATTTTACTACAGGGTTTGTTTTCGATAAAAAAAACACTAGTAACGATACAGATTTGTGGCTAGGTGCCTCAATAAAACATTTAAATAAACCCAATATTTCATTTGTTGAAAACGGCAATGTGCCTTTGGATATTTTTTATTCATTACATGCCAACTATAAGTTTCCTTATTTCGATTATAACGACATGCTTATTTCTGCCAATTATATGCAACAAGGCGAATATAACAGACTCGATATTAGTACAATAATAAAACTAGAAAAACTCATGTTGGGTGCTACAGCTGTTACTAATCCTTCAAAAAACAATTCTAATAGCCATTTATTAACCTCCATAAATGCTTTTGTAGGATTAGAGTTCGAACAACTACGTTTTGGATTTTCTTATGATATAAACACCACAGATATTGGAAGAACCGATGGGGTTTACGAACTTTCCATCACTTATTTAGCAGGTTGTTTAATTTGTAAGAATCCGGCAAATTTGGAACGCCGAAAATAATCCTCAAATCACAAAAACATTTTGGCTTATTGCATAGATTTAAGCATTTCCTTTGAAAATTTTGAAAACCTCCAATTATGATGCTTTGTTGCTTGTTCAAGATTCTTCTTACATACATCATTACAAGCTTGTATTTGATTTAAATATTGAAATGCCCTTTGACGAATCTCAAAACCATATTTCGAACTTGTGTAATCTGTTAATTCATTATAAGCGTTTCGAATGTTTTTATCTTCGAAATCAGGTGAAATTAACGTTAATGCTAACCATAAAATCCTAATGTTTTTATCGCTAAACCCTTGAATGTCTTTTGTTTTATTTAAATATGTATCTCGCTCTTGCGGAAAATTTTTCCACAAATTGAATAAAGCCGTTTCAATAGTTATGTATGATTTGTCGTCTAAAAGTGTTTCGTATTCTGTTTTTAATTCTGATGGAATTTCGGTTAGATTTTGAGCAATGGCTTGACGGACTTTAATGTCTTTTGATTGAAACCCATCAAGCAACAAACTTTTATAAGTCGGATAATTTGGTTTATGTATTAACTCTTCTAAAACAGCTTTTTTAATAGGATAATAGCCATTAGGCAATTCATGTACTAAACTAGAAGGAATATATTCATTATTATCATCTGTTCTATAACTTAAATAAGGCGTATCCTTAATTGTGATTAAAAAAGAAGTATTATCATTTTTTTCTAGTACTGAATGTATTTCTTTAATAGGTAATTTTTTTTCTTTTAGCCAAGTATTAACGAACGCACTCAAATCCGCTCCACTTACCTTTTCAACTTCACTAATAAAATCAACAGTTTCAACATTCTTAAATTGATTTTTTTCTAAATAGTTTTTAACACCTTTTTTGAACGCGGCATCACCTACTCTTTCTCGCAGCATAAGCAACACCCAAGCGCCTTTTTTATAAAATGTGGTACTACTAGATTTTGAATCTAAAAGTGATGTACTTCCACCAGCTTCATCTTGCTCTAATAAATCTTGAGCGTATTCATACAATCTCCAATAGTAATAATCATCTCCAAAAATATCGCGTTCAGCTAATAATGCATAATACGTAGCAAAACCTTCTTGCAGCCAATGGTGTGTTCCTGAAGTTTCAGTAACCAAATCTCCAAACCATTGATGCGCCAATTCATGTGCATTAACGTTTACATAGTTTTTATCAACAAATGCAATAGAATCGATTACAAAACTATCAGCAAAAATAGTAGTGCTTGTATTTTCCATACCTGCATAAAGAAAATCTTTTACGGGCACTTGTTTATAGTTTTGCCATGGATAAGGAACGCTTAATTCTTCTTCTAAAAAATCAAATATTTGTTTGGTGTAGCGGTAAGTAGGTTCAACTTTTGCAGTGTCCTCAGGATAATAATACATTTCTAAAGGAATACCGCTTTTTGAATACGCTACTTTTTTGTTGTATTTACCAATGGCTAAAGCCACAAGATAACTAGACATGGGTTGTTGCATATCGTAATACCATTTTGTTTTACCAAAATAATCTTCAATCTTTATTAATTTTCCATTAGTAATAACCTCGTAGTTTTTATCGAACGTGATTGATAAATCAAACTCAATTTTATCATTCATGTTGTCGATCGACGGTAACCAGTTGCTTGTATATTTTCCTTGACCTTGTGTCCAGATTTGCTTCTTCTCGATACTATTCCGATTTTTATCGGAATCACTCGAAGCGACATAATCCTCAGAATCCCAACCTATAAAATACATCGCTTTTCTAGGGTTTGTTTTCCAGACAATATCTATTTTATGGTTAGTATTAGCTTTAAAAGAATACTTTATAATAAGTTGTTTACCGTTATATTGATTACCGTTAATCTTTCCATCTAGGATATATTCAATTTTCTCAAAACTATAGGCGTCAACAAAAATAGAATCCACATCTTTTAGAATTTGAAATTTATAAGTAACAATTCCAGAGACTTCCTTTTTGCTTAGATTACCAAATACAATATCGGCTTTAGCTGTTTTAAAATCAACATATTCAGTTTGTTGCGCATGTAAAAACCCAACAGTGAAGCACAAAATAAAAAGGAAACGATTCATGCTATTAAGGTATCAAAGATTAATCCAAAAATAAAAAAAAGAATCAATTAGAAACTATGAAACTCAATCAAATTAGCTTCATAATATTGATTACCAAGTTTCGATAACAGATTTCTAATCACATTACTATCGCCATCAATGGCTAAAGCTGAATATCCAACATCATTTATTTTACCTAGACGCAAATCTTTGATATTGATGTGCTTTGAACCCAGCGCAGATAACAATATGAGCAATACTCCAGGTGCATTATGATGCTTCGTTAAAATAACTTTATCACTTAAAGCTAAGTTTAAGCCAACACCATCCACTTCAAGTAAATACACGCCTTTGCTATAGTAATTTGGTAAAATAGCATTTTCTTGGTACGTTAAATCTTTAAAAAGACCAGTATCAGTACCGTTAATAAAATCTATTGCACTTTGCACTTTTCCATTTTTATTATCAATAGATAAAAATGCAACAGCAGTACCATCATTATTCGATTTTAAACGTGCCGTTTCCACATTAATGCCTTCAGAAGCCAAAGTGTTAAATAATGACGAAATCACTCCTGGTTCGTCTAAATGTTCAGAAAACAAACCATTAACCACTCTTTGGCTATTTTTAGGAATTTCATTTGTTACCGTTATTGATTTACCCCATTTACGAATTCGAATGGCATTATAATCACCCATACCCGTAGCGCTTCTATATATATCCACAAATTCAGAAAAAGAACCTCCAAAAGAATAATCAGGAATTATTCGTCTTTGATTAGTATCCAATCTTTGATTTAACAATTCGATTCCCTTATTTAAAACAGTGTATTTCACTTTTAAATCGTGGTCATCATAAATGGTACGATTCTCTGGAATTAACTTTGAGTAACTTACATAACTCTCGTAACCAGCTTCTTGAATATATTCTAAGCTTTCCTTGTAATTTAGTCCGTAGTAACGCACATGATGTGTATCTGTACCTACACAAACTGGGATTTCAAGTTCGTTTGCTCGTCGCAAGATACTTTGCACTGGATAGACGCCAACACCTTTAAACTTACCAGCCATATTCACGTCTAACGACAGGTTTCTATCGGCTATAAGTTCTAAAAGCGTTCTAAATTTATTGGCTAATGGGTGTGAACTTGTCTCAAAATTCACCAAAGCTTCAGGCATATCAACATTTAATTTTGGTAAATCAATATGTCCTATAATTTGAATCATATCACCAAAACATTCAATCATTTGGATCATTTCATTGAAATAACCATTCCAATAGGCTTCCAAACTACCTCTCAACTTCAGCAATTCAAGAGCTTCTTCTTTGGAACCATCATAAGGTAAGCCTTCGGGTGCAAAATGCACAGAACCAATCACATAATCAGCATCTTCAGCTTGAAAAATCTTTGATCTACTCCATTGCAAACCTAAATCAGGTCCCATCCATTCTAATTCAACCCCGTATTTGATATTGATTTGTCCTTCATACTTTTCACGAAGATTAGCAATACGTTTTGGATAATTTAAATACGATTTATTTCCACGAATAAACTTCACATTAGTTTCTCTTTCAGCGGTATAGCGAAAGTTTGTTAATCGAGGTGAATGTATTATAAACGTAATACTTGGGTTGCCTGCTTCAATAGCCTTATCAACTATATCTTCTAGCTTATTAATACCATGTTTTACATGATCTTGCTCAGTACCGGCATGAATACCATGTGTTTCCCAAATAAATTCGTTGAGTTTTCTCATCAATCAATATGCGTTAAATTATCCTTTAAGAATACCAAATTTAACCATTGAAATAGAAATATGGCCTATTATTTAATTTTTTCAATATATTTCAAAAAGAAAACCCTTATACCAATAAAAATATCTCAAATTCAACTTGATATTAAGAATTTAATAAGTTCGTTTTTTAATTAATTCACCTGAGTATAAGACAAAAATTGAATAAAAACACACAAGGCACTAAAAGGCAACAACTTGAAACTATTATGACTATAGACCTCACAGGTTTTATCCCGAAGCGTCGGGACTGTGAGGTCCTCATTTTATTGGTGTTTTTATCATAAAAGCAGTATCAAACAATTTTTTTTCATGTACTAAATTGATTTGCTTAAATTCGCTTCTATGTCTGTTAACCTGCAAACTCCCATAGATTATTTAAAAGGCGTTGGTCCAAATCGTGCTGATTTGCTGCGCAAGGAATTAGGCATTCACACTTACCAAGATTTAATCAACTTATTTCCAAACAGATATATAGACAGAACGCAGTATTATAAAATCAATCAATTACAGCGTAACAATGCCGATGTACAAGTAATTGGCAAAATAACAGGTTTTAAAGAAGTTGCCCAAAAGCGAGGAAAACGTTTGGTTGGCACGTTTCAAGACGACACTGGCACCATGGAACTCGTTTGGTTTAGGGGACAAAAATGGATTAGAGAAAATTTGAAGTTGAATAAAACCTATATAGCCTTTGGAAAACCCAATTGGTTTAGTGGAAAATTCAATATGGCACATCCAGAACTTGAATTGCTTGAGGAACATGAGAAAAATTTACGTTCTGCCATGCAACCTGTTTACCCTTCTACTGAAAAATTATCGAACAAAGGCATTACCAATCGTGTGGTTAGTAAAATCATGCAACAATTATTTATTGAAACTAATGGAAAGTTTACCGAAACCTTATCTGATAATTTAAAGTCAGAATTAAAATTAATCAATAAAGATTCTGCACTTTTTAATGTGCATTTTCCGAAGAATCAAGAGCTGCTTTCTAAGGCTCAATTTCGATTAAAATTTGAAGAATTATTTTATATTCAACTACAATTAATTATCAAAAATTTAATTCATAAGTCAAAAATCAAAGGCTTTCCTTTTGACCAAGTTGGAATCCATTTCAATTCATTTTTCAAAGACCATTTACCCTTTGAATTAACCAATGCGCAAAAACGCGTTTTAAAGGAAATTCGAGCCGATTTGGGCAGCAACGCACAAATGAATCGACTTTTACAGGGCGATGTAGGTTCGGGAAAGACCATAGTGGCATTCATGTCAATACTCATGGCACTTGACAACGGTTTTCAAGCCTGCTTAATGGCGCCAACTGAAATTTTGTCAGTCCAGCACTATAACGGATTATTTGAATGGTGTAATAAACTGAAAATCAGTATAAAATTATTAACAGGTTCAACTAAAACTTCAAGTAGAAGAATAATTCATGAATCGTTAGAAAATGGCGAATTACAAATCCTAATTGGGACTCATGCTCTACTTGAAGATAAGGTAAAATTTAAAAATTTAGGACTTGCAATTATAGACGAGCAACATCGTTTTGGTGTAAAACAGCGTTCTAAATTATGGCAAAAAAACAGCCTTCCTCCACATGTTTTGGTGATGACTGCAACACCAATTCCTAGAACTTTAGCCATGTCTGTTTATGGCGATTTAGACATCTCAATTATTGATGAATTACCACCTGGAAGAAAGGCTATAAAAACGGTTCATAGATATGATAAAAATCGTTTAAAAGTGTTTCGATTTATTCGAGATGAAATTGATAAAGGCCGACAAATTTATATTGTGTATCCGTTAATCCAAGAAAATGAAAAAATGGATTATAAAGATTTGATGGATGGTTACGAAAGTATTTCTAGAGATTTCCCTATGCCAAAATATCAAACCTCCATTGTTCACGGAAAAATGAAACCTGTCGATAAAGATTATGAGATGCAACGCTTTATTAAAGGAGAAACTCAAATTATGGTGGCTACAACCGTTATAGAGGTTGGAGTAAACGTTCCTAATGCTTCGGTAATGATTATTGAGAGTGCAGAACGTTTTGGTTTATCTCAATTACATCAATTACGCGGTCGCGTTGGTCGCGGTGCAGAACAGAGTTATTGTATATTAATGACAAGCCATAAACTAAGTAGCAATAGCAAAACCCGTTTAGAAACTATGGTTAGAACCAATGATGGTTTTGAAATTGCAGAAGTAGATTTGCGTTTACGTGGCCCCGGAGATATCATGGGCACCCAACAAAGTGGTGTTTTAAATCTAAAAATTGCAGATATTATTAAGGACAATGATATTTTACAATTAGCTAGACATCACGCAAAATCCATTTTAAAAATTGATCCCGCGTTGGCGCTTTCAGAAAACCAAGTCTTTTTAAACACCTACAAACAGCTAGGAAAATATAAAAATATTTGGAATTATATTAGTTGATTTATTTTATCATTACCGCAAAGAAGGGAATTTACAATATAATTACGCATACTAATTATAATCCATATCGATAGCCATTTCAATTAAATCTAAACTTAAAACAAGTCATAAAGCCTTCCCCTCTTGGGAGGGGATTAAGGGGTGGGTTTTTCAATAATAAAAACATAATACGAATTTAGAAGCTCTATTGGTACACGCAACTCGCATTAGGGATTGAGGCATTGTTGAAGCTCTTTTTGTGTTGTTGCACCTATGCAACACAAAAAAGCGACTGCCGGAAAGCCCGACCTTTAGGTAATGCCCAAAAAATTTAATCGCGTATTTTAATGTTTATAACTACTTTTACAAAAAACGAAAAACATGCTTGGTTTAAAATTAGCAACAGACCCACGTTGGGTAAATATTGTAGAATCGAATATTGAGGAAATACTTACCGATCATGCGTGGTGCGAACAAAAAGCAGCAACTAACGCCATTACCATAATCACGCTTAATTCTGAACATACCGATTTAGTTACTGATTTACTAGAATTAGCCAAAGAAGAATTGGAACACTTTCAAATGGTGCATGATATCATTAAAAAACGCGGTTATACACTAGGTAGAGAACGGAAAGACAGTTACGTTAACGAACTTTATAAGTTTATGAATAAAGGCGGAAACAGGTTGCAATCTATGGTTGATAGGTTATTATTTTCAGCCATGATTGAAGCCAGAAGTTGCGAACGTTTTAAGCTACTTTCAAAAGAAATAAAAGACCCTGAACTTTCAAAATTCTATCACGATTTAATGATTAGTGAAGCAGGACATTACACCACTTTTATTGGTTTTGCACGCCAATATGGAAAAGATATTGATGTTGACAAACGCTGGCAGGAACTTATAGATTTTGAAGCTGAAGTGATTAAAAATTACGGAAAATCTGAAACTATACACGGATAAAAAAAGAGGTTGTCCAAAAAAGTCTTTTTCTGTTGTCAGTTTGATTGATGATTTGTTGAAAATCAACAATTTAAAGAGAAATATCACTATGGCATGTTAGCATTTTGTTAAATAACGCTATAACTCTGTTAATCAACATTTTAACACTTCAAACAGATCAAATGTGTTAAAATCAATGCTGCTATTTTTTCGCCACAAATTCACAAATAAATGAGTTCAGCTCCTTAAAAGATTCGTGAAATCGTTGGCTTAAATCAATTACACGAATAAAAAATCTAAAGATTTTTTTAATCCTGGCAACTCGGGAAGTTAAAATTCGTGTATTCGTGGCGTAATATTATTAATACGTTTGAACTACACTTGAAATTTCAATAGCTAAAATCATCTATAGATTGTTTAACTTTGCGTTCCATTATTTTTAGAGCGCATACTTAGGAATGATACACATCCACGAAAAAACATTACAAGATTTAGAATTTCAAACGGTTTTACAACAAGTTAGCGAGCTCTGTGTTACCCCTCTTGGAAATGAAAAGGCTTTGCAAATTTCGCCTTATAAAACTCGTGAAGAATTGCAGGTAGCACTTAACTTAACTAATGAGTACGTATCATCACTTTATAACGATAATCGTATACCAAACCATGGTTTTGATACCATTACTAAGGAAATAAAACTACTTAATATTGAAAACACCTATTTAGAAGTTCATGGTTTAAAGAAAATAGTAGCCATGTCTATATCTGTGAATGCTATTGTTACCTTTTTAAATAAATTTGAAGAGTACTACCCAAATTTAAATCAGTTTGCATCGCATATTGAGGTGACTAAAATTCTAATTGAAAAAGTTGATGGAATTGTTGACAGATTTGGAGATATAAAAGACAATGCCTCAAATTTACTTTTTGATATACGCCAATCTATAAACAAGATAAAAGGAAAAATAAACTCAAGTTTTAGTAGTGCCTTAAACACCTATCATAATCTTGAATATTTAGACGATATTCGAGAAACTGTTGTAGACAACAAACGCGTTTTAGCTGTAAAAGCGATGTATAGACGTAAAGTTAAGGGTTCTATTATGGGCGGTAGCAAAACAGGAAGCATTGTTTATATTGAGCCTGAAGCCACTTTACAACATAGTCGAGAACTTAATAATTTAGAATATGAAGAACACGAAGAAGTGATTCGTATTTTAAAAGAAGTCACCAATTTTATTCGTCCGTTTTTACCGTTGTTGGATGATTACCAAAGCTTTTTAATTAATATAGATGTGATTTCCGCGAAAGCGAAATACGCAAAATCTATGAATGGGATTCTTCCTAAGTTTTCAGAAGATAAAAGCATGTATTTGCGAGATGCTTACCACCCTCTCCTCTATTTAAATAATTTAGAGAAGAAAGAAAAAACATTTCCGCAGAGTATTGAATTAAAATCAGACAGCAGAATTATTGTGATTTCTGGACCCAATGCCGGAGGAAAAAGCATCACTCTTAAAACCGTTGGATTATTACAAGTTATGATTCAAAGCGGCATGCTAATTCCTGTACACGAGCGTAGTAAAGTATGTTTATTTGATAGAATTTTAAGCGATATTGGGGATAATCAATCTATAGAAAATCATTTAAGTACGTATAGCTATCGTTTAAAGCAAATGAATTATTTCTTGAAGAAGTGTAATAAAAACACCCTCTTTTTAATTGATGAATTTGGAACAGGAAGCGATCCGGAACTTGGTGGTGCATTAGCTGAAACATTTTTGGAAGAGTTTTACCATCGTGAAGCTTATGGGATTATTACAACACATTATTCAAACTTAAAAATATTAGCAAACGAATTGCCATTTATGTTGAATGCGAATATGCTTTTTGATGAACGCTCATTAGAACCTCTTTTTAAATTGGTTATCGGTCAAGCCGGAAGTAGTTTTACGTTTGAAGTCGCTCAGAAAAATGGGATTCCGTACAGTTTGATTAATCGTGCTAAAAAGAAAATTGAGCGTAGCAAAATCCGTTTTGATGCTACGATTGCTAAACTTCAAAAGGAACGTTCTAGGCTCGAAAAGACTGGTCAGTCATTAAAACAAAATGAAAAGAAAAAGCTTGAGGAAGCCGATAAGCTTGAAGAAATTAATGCGAAAATCCAAAAGAAGTTAGAAAGCTATCAAGAGTTATACGATAGTAACCAACGTTTAATTTACCTAGGACAAAAGGTGAATGATATAGCTGAAAAATACTTTGACAATAAACAGAAGCGAGAATTAATGGCAGAACTATTTAAAGTGGTTCAAATTGAAAATTCTAAGCGTAAAAAGGTTTCTGCGAAACAGAAAAAAATCATAAAAACTAAAGAGAAGCAAGTAAAACAAGAAGCTGAAAAGAAAGTTGAAGTCATCAGGAAAAAGAAAAAGATAGCAAAACAAAAGGCTATTGAAGCACCAAAGCCAAAGGCGACTATTAGGCTAGGTGATCGCGTTAGAATGGAAGATGGCAGAGCCATTGGAACCATTGACAAAATTGAAAAAAATAAAGCTGTTGTTAATTATGGCATGTTTACTACCAATGTGAGTTTAGATCAGTTAGAACTTGTTGAAGCGGTAAAAAAGTAGGCAGTATTAAGTTAGCAGTAATCAGTATAGGAAATCAATTGTCAAAATAGTTTAAAAAGTACTTTTGTTGATTACCTCATGTTAGTGTTTCAAACTTACTTGGGCAGATAAATGCGTTAGGGATTGAAGAGGAAAGCCCACAGCAAGGTACGAGCGAGGACTTGTAAAGTAAAACCCAACCCTTTTGGGTAACGCCAAAAAATTAACAGCCAACACCAAGTTGCTGAATCACAACTTTAAGTGCCGACTGTATTCATTTAAATCATTAATTTTTAATAAACTTAATAGTGTCTTTATCATTAAACTTTATCAAGTAAAACCCAGGAATCATCTCTTCTAAATTAATAGGTTCATTATTTGCAATTTTACCTCTCATTACTAGGTTCCCTAGAACATTATAAATTTTAAACGATTCTGGCCTATTTAATCCTACAATTTTTAACTCATTTATAGCTGGGTTAGGGTATGCTTTCAATCCTTTGGAAGTTTCAAACTTATTATTACTAAGAGTGCCATTAATATTACCAAAATTTTCCCAAATTGAAGCAGTAGAATAAGCAGCACCACTTCCTATGGGTGTATTTAATGTTACAAGAGATAAATTCCTTCCTTGAAATACTGATGATGTAATAGTTAAAGGCACGTCAACATCAATATTAAATGTCTCTAATGTGTAATTGCCATAAAAAGCATAATCTCCAATAGATGTTACGGAGCTTGGCACACTAACAGTCTTCAAATCTCTACAAACTTCAAAAGCATAATTATCTATCAATGTTACAGAACTTGGAATATCTATAGATGTTAAGCCACTATAAGCAAATGAGCGGGTTCCAATAGAATTTACTGAGTTAGGTATACTAATTTGAGTTAAACTTTCGCAATAGTGAAAAACATTATTACCTATGCTCTCCAAGGAATTTGGTAAAATAATTGAAGTTGCATTTTCGCATCGCAAAAAGGCATACTCTCCTATTTCAGTTAAAACTGTTGCTGATAAATCTATAGTTAATAAGCTTGTACAACTTCTAAAGGCCATATAGCCAATTGTTTCAATTGAACTTGTAAAGTTTATTGAATTTAGATTTGTACATTCTAAAAACGCCTGAGAATTAATTTCTGTTACAGAACTAGGCAAAACAACCGAGGTTAAACCACTACATTGATAAAATGCGTTTACATTAATGCCTGTTACAGAATAATTAGTACCAGAATCTTCAACTGAATCTGGAATAACAATATCACCTGTATAGCATCCATTTTTTTGATTAACACTTACTTCGTTAGCACCAGTTATATAATAATTTATACCATCTGCCTCAAAGGTTTGTGCATAAATATTGCTAAAGCCAATAACAAGGCTTAATACTAAATATATATGTATTTTATTTTTCATTTCTTTTAAATTTAAATTGGATAAATAACAGCCAACACCAAGTTGTTGAATCTACAACTTTAGGTGCTGACTGCTTAAACTAATTCTATGTTATTAATAGATACGCCACGCGTAAAAGTAGGTTCTCATATCTATATCAGCATCTTCGGTTAAAAGTAATCTTATATAAGGGTCTTTAGTTTCTTGAACATTTTTTAGTAAAATTTTCTTTTCTGTTTTTCCTAAATAATCATCGCCACCTATAGCATCATCCTCAGTAAACTCTGCCGATAAGAATATATAATCGTTCTCTAAGTCGGGCATGTACAATTCAACTTCTTCAGTTTTGTCAATTGGTATAGGCCAAAAATTGCCTTCCTCTGGTATAATATAATTACTGCTGGTACGGGTGTAAGACTCTGACCCTTTTACACTACCACCTTGATAAATTTTTGCTTGCATATTGCCATGTAAACGTATGCTACCGCCGTTATTTTTTACCAAATTTATTCCATGAAGCTGAATACCAAACTTATGGTAAGCCTCGTAACAAGTTCTTATATTGAATTCACTTGATAATACAACATTTGCCACAGGAAAACCTTCTCTTATATACCTGAGTGTATAGCCTAATGGTGCTCCAGGAGAATCTGCAGAATATTCTCCTCCTTGGGTAATGTAATTATAAACACCTTCAGGGCCACTCACCACTTGAGCAGCATCACCCGAAGAACCTCCAATAACTAAAGCTTTTACAGTAGAACTATTCCAAAAGGATTGATGTTCTCCAGAACCTCCAGCAGTACCACCATTAAATGCTGCATTAAATGCTGCTTGAGTGTCTGTGAATTCTGAATTGGTTTCAACAGTATATAATAGCATACGCCCATATTTTACAGATGAAACAATTACAGGACTTGTAGAATTTAAATTTGGTGTAGATGTAAAAAGTTTTCCTGGGTTTTGCGTATCAGTTACAGTTAAATCTATTGTATAATAGACCTGTAAATACTTAATTACGTACTTGTATTTCTTCTCTGTACTACTAAAATTAAAAGAGCCAGAAATACTATTTTTCCCTTTTGAATAACTCGCTCCTAGAGCAACACTTAAGTGTTCTTTAGAATATACTTCTTCTGTTGTAAAGTTAACCTTGGCAGATGCAGACCCAGTTACACCTTGTTGAAGCATATCTTTAACACCTTCTCTTACTGTCGCAATATTTGGGTTTTCTATTACGGTTGAAGGTTTGCCATTTAAATTTTCTAAAGATACGGACAAGGTAATGGGTGCTCTTCCTCCTGTAATACCAATATACTCTCCGGTAGGAATCGATTCCCCTTTTAGCATCGCACCTGGGTAAATAACATCGCTCGTTGGGTCTAAGAGTATCATTTCACTAAAACCGGGTGCCATTTTGTACTTTTTTACCACACATTCATTGGTATTCCCTTCTCTTTCTTTGCTAACGTCTTCAATAAACTCTTGATTTGCCTGCTCATCTGGTTGCTCAAAATTGTTTAGGCCAGAAAGAAAGGTATTAATTTCTGCTAACTTATCTCCAGAAACTGGAGCATCTCCTCCACCTTCTGTGCTTTCAGTGCTACATCCATTACAGGACAATAAAATAGTTGCAAAAAATAAACTGTAAAAAATTCTTTTAATTGTTAATAGTTGTGTTTTCATAATTTCTAAATTTTTGTGATTCAACACTTCAAAACTAGACAGGAACACAGCTGAAAACTAATTTTTGGTATGGACAAAGTATGGACAGAGTATAATTTACAGCATATATTAGGCCAACCTTTTATATTTAAATTTTATTTATAAACACTTAATAAACAGTTGTTTAAATTCAATTTACAAATTCAGATGTATAGACAAAGCATAGACAGATGCAACATATACAAGGACACTATATGCTATATTACTTATTATATTTATTATTTTAGTCCTATAACTAGCTAACGTTTTTTTTAATGAAAAATCTATTTTTAATTTTATTTTTAACAACATTTATTGATGTTTCCTCTCAAAATAATAAGGCTTTAGTTGATAGTTTAAATAATGAATTGAAATTAGTAAAATACGATTCTATTAGATTAAAATTATATGAAAGACTTTACTCCGCTGAGCTATATAGTAACCCACAAAATGCAAAAGAACATGTCACAAATGCAATGAATCTATCAAAAAGAATAGGTAAAAAAATCTCACATAATAGAGCTTTATATGGACTAGGATCGTATTTCTACATTACCAAAGAATTAGACTCATCTGATTATTATTATACTAAATCTTTCAAGTATGCTAAAGAAAATGACTTTAAAGAAATGATAGCAAAAACAATGTCATCCCAAGCACTTAATGAGAATAATCTTGAAAAGGCTATTAAAATGCGAGATACAGCAAATAGTATACTATTAGAAATAGGACATCATTTAAATTACGCTATTGGTGTTGGACAAAGAGCTGAATTAATAAATAGAAAAGGTGAGCATACAAAAGCTTATAAAGAATCTTACAAAGCTTTAAGAATATTAGACACTATCGATGCAGAACCATATAGAAAAGCTGATATTAATATTCAATTAGGTAATATTGAAGAGAAAAGAGGTAATAGAGAACAAGCAATAAAATTTTATAAAAAAGCACTAGATATATTTATTGAAACTGATGATTTCGTATATCAAAGTAATGCTTATTTAAATTTAGGGTTCACCTATTTTAATATGAAGAATTATGATAGCGCACAATATAATCTTAATAAAGGAGTAGAATTAGCTAAAAAATACAGATTAAAAGGAAATTACTCGAGAGGTTTAGGGCATTTAGGAATAATTAGCCTACATAAAGAAAATTATACAGATGCAAGAGAGTATTTAGAAAAGGGAATTGCTTTTGATAAACAATTTTGGAAGTCTGGTCCAACAGGTTTTAAGCTATTGCATTTAGGTCGCGTAGAAATGGCAGAAAATAATTTTTCAAAAGCCATAAATTATTTTGATGAATGTTTAAAGCTTTCCATCGAAATTAAAGACAAAAGAGCTGAACGTGATGTATATCGTACTTATATAGAGGTTTTTGAAAAAACTAATAGATTTAAAAAAGCAAACGACTATACTAAACTTTATGTAAAACTTAAAGACAGTCTGCAACGTGCATTTAATAATAAAGAAATTGAAGACTTAAAAATCGCCTATGATACAGAAAAAAAAGAAGCCGCTATTGCTTTGCAAAAAGAAGAAATTAAAACACTTAACGTTCAAGCTAAAAACGATAAACTTACCAAAACACTTTATAGCATTGGGATATTTTCGCTATTAGCTATTGCAAGCTTGCTCTACTTTGGTTTTAAGCAACGTATAAAGAAAAATAAAATAGAACGTGAAAAGCAAGAAGAAATATACAAACAAGAAATTGGTTTTAAAAAGAAAGAACTTGCATCTCAAACCCTACACCTAGTCCAAAAAAACACTTTCATACAAGAACTAAAAGAAAATTTAGTAAAAATTAAACAATCGCCAGAACTCTTTAAAGTAGAGTTTAGACGCTTAGTCATGCTTCTTAAAAAAGAAAGTGCTGAAGACAAAGATTGGGAAGTGTTTAAATCTTACTTCTCTGAAGTTCATAATAACTTTGACCATAAATTAAAAGCAATCTATGAAGATATTAGCGAAAAAGAAATGCGCTTAGCGTCGTTTTTACGCATGAACCTTTCTACGAAGGAAATAGCATCGATGCTTAACGTATTACCCGATAGTGTGCTAAAGTCTAAATATCGTCTTAAAAAGAAGCTTAATCTGGATAAGGAAACCGATTTAAACCATTTTTTAAGTGATTTGTAAAGTGGTATCTTTGTCAATGTGATTCTGATCCCGATTTTTATCGGGAGTGAGAATCTGTTAAATAGTGTCTGGACGGAAACACAGCAAAATTAAATTTGTTTCTTTTTGCGCCCTTTCAGTTTATTTTTAATCGCTTGATACTAAGGCATCAACTCATAAAAACTAAACAAAAATGACATCAAAAATAAGTCAAATTATAAAAATCGTCTGTTTCCGTCCTGACACTAAATAGAAATTCATTTAAAACGATTGTTACGTCGTACCTCCTCACAATGACAGTTTATTATGGTAGATATTCCAAACGATAAAAAACTATTACTGTTTGATGGTGTTTGCAACCTTTGTAATTCGTCTGTGCAGTATGTTATAAAACATGATAAGAACAATGTGTTTCTATTTACAGCATTACAAAGCGAAGTTGGACAAAACATTGTTAAGCATTATAATATTGATACTTCTAGAGTAGATTCTATTCTGTTGTACACTCCAGGAAAAGGCATTCAATACAAATCTACAGCAGCTTTAAAAGTGGCTTCGCAATTGGGGTTTCCCATAAATTTATTGACTATATTTCTTATAGTTCCAAAGGTTATACGCAATTGGGTTTACGATTTTATTGCCAAAAATCGATACAAATGGTTTGGCAAAAAAGACGCTTGTATGATTCCTACACCTGAATTGAAGAGTAAGTTTTTGGAGTAATTTGCGTCAAACATTAAAATAAAAACCATCTCATCTACTTCAAACTCCTCAAAATAAAATCCACCTTTTTATTCGTGTTTTTATTTTCAGAAAAAGCATCTGTAATGTGTTTTGCAGGTACTGCGAATCCTTTTTTAATAAGCGATTGAATAGCATTAGCGTACTCCAACGTGACTTTACCAGTAAGCAACAGGCTTAAATCTTTACCAGAATGGTAATAATCATATACTTTTTTAAGTCCAGATAAATATAAATAATCTTTGGTAAATCCGCCACCACGATGCGCTCTGAGCGTGATGTAAAAGGCACTTTCTCTATCTAAATCGTATTGATTGTGCAATAATCTAAACGTTCTAGAAAACGGATACCCTTTAGCTAAACTATCTACCGCAATAACACGATACGCTAATTCTTTTAAACGAGTAATAGTTAAATTATTACTCATATATTCCGAAAAAACAGCCAATCCTTCTTGTGTTTCTTCATTATTAGGAAACCCATGAGAAAAGATTTTTAGAGGGTGTAACAAACCATTCATAGTGGTGACCATATGCACACCAATTTCATGATTGGTTAATACAGCAATCTCATTATCAGAATAGGTGTGATTTGTATTTAACACCAAAGTTTTAGTATTATTAAATACCATAGCAATGGCGGAAATTTTATCTGAAAAATCAATATTATAGCTAAAATCGTACGTCGCAGAAAAATCTTTAAAAAACACCTCGGATTCTTTCGCACTATATTTTGGTTGAAACATAGCAACATCTTTATTCTCATCTTCAAAATGGAGAATAAATTTGGCGTTTTCAACATCATTTTCAGTTGGTGTTCCAAAACAATGCAAACTATTAAAGTAAAAATGCTTCCCGTTACCAATATTCTCAATGCATTGAATTAAACCGGAATAGGTATAAATAATATCTTCGTACAAATCCCGAATGTCATGGTCCTCAATACGTTCAATTGGCTGGGTAAACAATTCACGATGCAGTTTAAACTTATCAAAATTGATATTTGGATATTTAAAAACAGGATCGGTAAGATATTTCGATAAAAAAAAACGTTCCTTTTCTTCTTCAATATTTACAGGATTCACATAACTCAATAACTCAATTTGCTTTACATGCGCGTCGATATTTTTATCAATCTCTAAAAGCATTTGAGTGTCAACATTATCATCAATCTTCATAATTACTTTTTAAACTTGTTATAAACCTGTTGTGCATGCTCTGGAATACGTGTTATTAATTCATGCTCCACTATTTTGACTACCTCTGGAAAGATAATCTGTTCGTATTCATCACAATACACTTTTGCTATTTCGGTTGCCAAAACTAAGGTATTTCTAAAGTTCTGTGTAATAAATTTCAAGAAATATCCATTGCCTTGAAAGGTATCATTTATTAATGATGTTGATTTTATAGAATTAGGAAACTGGATTTCAGAGAGACTTTCTCGCCATGTTTCAATGACATCTCCAAAACGGGTATTATCAACATTACTGGTTCCTAAATTCCAAGTAGGCACTTCCCTATCCCAACGTTTCCAATTGTAGCTATGCATATCGTAAACCGTACAAAACCCAAACTTAGACTCTATCGTTTTTATTAATGCCTCCACGACTTTATAGAAATTAGCATGTTTTTGAATACTTTTAGTTTTCATGTCTTCAGAAAGAGGCTTCTTCCATAATGGTTTCCCCCAAGCCGTTACAAAAACAGCATCTTCTGGAGCACGATTTAAATCGTATTCAAAACGAGAATCACAAGCTGCAATAACTATAGGATGTGATTTAACCATATTTTTGGTTTCTGGGTCTTCTTCATACCAACGTTCATATTCGGTATGTAAACAATTATCCCAAAGGTCTTTTCTAAATTGATGACCGTTATGAATGGCTGCACAGGTATAAGGCACATATTCATCAATCTTAATAGTAAATGCATAATCGGATGATACTGCTTCAAAAACAGCTTCCGCCTCAATTTTTGAAATAATTTCTGAAACGGTTAACCTATCCATCCTTCAAAATCTTTTTCAATTCCATGTAAGCAACCTGCTCCATTTGGGCATAATTACCATCGGCAAAAGCCATAAGTTTAATATCAGCAAATAAACCTGCTAAATCATCGCGGTAATAATCATGCGTTTTTACACCTTCAAAAATATTCTGTATACACTCGTAATCGCTATCTTTTTCAAATTGCTCATATACTCGCTGATAAACTTCCTTATCAACACGACTCAAAATATATTTTTTTTCTTCCCTAGATTCATTCAAGTCTAAATGCGAAACGTAAATTAAAATATAAGCCAGCAATTCATCTTTTGTCCAAGTGCTTGGTGCTTTCATGTCTCCTATTAAACTTCCATATTCAGTCCAAGAACCATCATAAACCGAACTATTTTTATATCCTGAAATCTCAGCTCCTAAAGCTAAAACACAAGCTGTAATACCTGAACCGCATGAAAATATAATAGGATCATCTTGTTCTGCAACCATATAAAACGCTTTGGCTAAGTCTTTTTTAGACTTTAAAACACCATTTTCTAATAAATCTGTAAAAGGCAAACTAACTGAGTTTGGAATCGTACCCATGCGTAATCCAGCTCTGGGTTCAGGTTCCGTACAATTAAATCGACCTGAAGAACGTGCATCAATTATTTTATGAGTTTCATTTTTAGAAGCTTTTTGAATATCATCAAAAAACTGCATGAAATTGGGTTGCATCTTTGCTTCAAAATCACCTGCACCTCCTTCATAAAGATTCATATATTCAGTCGCATATCCTGCCTTCAACCATTCTGGAAATCCTCCATTTAAAACTGCAACATTATTAAAACCAAAAGCTCTAAACAGATACCAAACTCTGGCACTTGAGTAAATACCCTTGTCATCATAAACCACAATGGCACTATCTTTATTTACACCTAATTTTCTTGCTTCTTTTTGAAATTGAACTTCAGATGGAAATGCACTCGGAAACGGATCTGAGGTATCACTAAACTTTTGTTTAATATCAAAAAATCGTGCATTTGGAATTTGTTGTTGTAAAGCATCAAAAGTTTTTACTATTGTGCCATCTAAAACAATAAGATTATTGGCATTCAAATGTTTATGAAGCCATTCAACTGAAACTATTGGTGATGTTAGGTTTATATTTGAACTCATTTGAAAACTATTAAATTAAATGACCGAAGACCAAACGAAAACGGTAAACTGCGACTAATTACTGCAAACTAATTTAAGCGTCTTGAACCGTTTTTCTTAATCTTGTGCGTCTATCAAAAGCTTGAAGCTTATCTATAACTTTCATTTCTAAAAAGTCAATCACTTTTTCTTCAATTTTAGTTTTTAGTTTATACACTTTATTAATATATGTAATACCTCCTGGAGACATCACATTCACTTCAACTAATTTTCCTCCAATAACATCAATACCAACAAAATAAAGGCCGTCGTTTACGAGCTTTGGCCCTATTTGTTTGCATAACGCTTTTTCGGTTTTAGTCAAAGTATGGCGTTGTACACTTCCTCCAGCGGAAACATTAGAACGATGATCGTCATTTCCAGGTACTCGTTTCATGGCACCAACAGGTTCGCCGTTTAACATTAAAATACGTACATCGCCTTGATCGGCGCCTTCAATATAATCTTGAAGAATTACATAATTTGAAGAACCATCACCACTTGTAATATAAAAATCGAGTAAGGAATTAATATTACTCATTGCCGATTTTTCAATAAGAATCACACCAGATCCTCCAAAACCATTAAGTGGTTTTAAAATCATTTTATCGGCTTTTGACTCTCTAATTTGCTTGATTAAGTAGTTTTTACTTTTTGATACATGAGTTGCGGGTATAATGTTGCTATGCGCATCACCAAAGGCAGCAGTATATAATTTATTATTAGCTTCTCGCATGCCTTCTAAAGAATTCATGATAAACACATCATCTTTTACAGAATCTAAAAAATTAAGCATAATAGGATCTAAAGGCGGATTTGCTCTAAAGAAAATCACATCAAATCCAGCAAGAGGTAACATCTCCTCTCTCAATTCCGCTTTCTTATGAAACGATTTTAACGAACTTGGTGTTTTTTCCATTCTGCCAATAACCGTGCAATTAGCGGTAGTCACACTGTTTCTAATGGTTAAATTTTCAGGTGTGCACATGGCTACACCGTGTTTTCTTTTAACACATTCTTTAATTAAAGCTAAGGAGGTATCATTATCTGGGTCAATAGCTTCCCACGGATACATTATAAAACAAACGTTCATTTTTCTTCTTTTTTGATTGATATAAATTTAAAGGTTTTTTGAGTACATCACAAAATCTATCAAAAGTTCTTTTGGGCGTTCCCCTGCGGGTCGGGCTTTTCGCTATATCTTTTTTGTTTGTCACCTTGAGCGCAGTCGAAAGGTCTTTACATAAAACAAAAAAGGATGCCGCTACAATCCCTAACGCACCTGTCCGCAAAGGCAAGTATTACTTCACCGCCTCATAATTATCATCCCACTCTTTTGGTTTGGGGTCGTGTAATTTACCTAAAGACTTAGCTACAATCATTGATACGGTAGCATCACCAGTTACGTTTACAACGGTTCTACACATATCTAATGGTCTATCAACTGCGAATATAAGAGCAAGACCAATAGGCAATAATTCTGGAGGAAATTTTATAGACTCTAACACTATTACCAACATAACCATACCTGCACTTGGTACTGCGGCACTGCCAATAGACGCTAATAATGCTGTTCCTACTATTAATAACTGGTTTGTAAAAGTTAAGCCTTCTGGCCAAATTACTTGCATAATAAATACGGCGGCTATACCTTGGTATAAACTTGTTCCATCCATATTTACAGTGGCTCCAACAGGTAATACAAACCCCGATACTTCTTTATCTACGCCTAAATGTTCTTCAACACGTTCCATAGTTACAGGAAGTGTTGCAGCACTACTACTTGTTGAAAAGGCTAATAATTGCGCTGGACTTAATTCTTTTAAAAACCACAGCGGTGATTTCTTAACAACAAATTTTACTAAAATAAGGTAAAACCCTATCATTAGTAATAAACCGCCAACTACACTAAGCGCATACCAAAGCAGTTTAACAAGAATTTCTGTATCGTCAAAAGCAATAATAACGTTTGCTAATAGTGCAAAAACAGCATAAGGAGCAAATAGCATAATTAAATCAACCATTTTCATAACCACTTCGTTTAAGGAATCAAAAAACTCAACTAACGGTTTTGCCTTTTTTTCTCCAATTAGCAGCAAACAAATACCAACAAATAGCGCAAAAAATATAATTTGAAGCATTTTTGCTTCGCCTAAAGCTGTAAATATATTACTTGGAAAAATATCTACTAATGGCTGAAGTGGGCCAGCATCTTTAGTAACTTTTGCTTTACCAATCATGACATCTGCACTACCTTGATACGTTGTTTTTATTTTTTCTATTGTTTCAGCAGGCATTCCAGTTCCAGGTTTAACCACATTTACAATACTTAAACCAATAACAATAGCCACTAAAGTTGTTGTAATATAAATCCCAATAGTACGTAAACCCATAGATTTTATTTTGGAAATATCTTTTAAATCAGAGATACCCTTAATCAAGGACGCTAAAATTAATGGTACTGCAATAAGTTTTAAAAGATTGATAAAGATGGTACCAATAGGCGCAACCCAATCCGAAATAAACCCTTTTCCGCCATCAACGGTATTCATAATAAAACCAAAAATGATTCCGAGAACCATCCCTATAATAATCTTCCAGTGTAATGCTAGTTTTTTCATTTGGCTTCTAACCTCTCCAAAGGAGAAGGATTTGTTAGTTAATTACTATTTAAATTCGAGATATAAATTTGAGACAAGATAGGTATTTTAGATGTTGTGCTTTTAAAAATAACTTTATTCCACCAAATTAACACTTAATATTCTAACATTATTTAATGGTCTGTCTAAATCATTGATTTTAACTCTAGCAATGGAATCTAATTTCGATATTCCATTTATTAGCAACAATATTTAATCTTCTACAAGCTTAAACAAAGTAAATGCATCTGCCTTTGGATTATATCCAACCTTTTCTTTCGATTCAGTTATATCTAGACGTTTGTATCTATTATTGGAAATAGCGTTAAAAACTTCGTATTCAATATTTTCTGTCTCGATACATCCAACCAATAATTGGTTAAAATCATCAGGGTGCAAAAATGCACTTAAATCTCGAGTATTCATTTCTGTAAAATCCTTTGGGAATTCGTAGGCACCAATTCGTAAACAAATTGCCGAAATTCCATTATTATATGCGTGATACGCAGCTAAAGCCTCTCCAAAGCATTTTGAAACACCATAAATATTTTTAGGTTTTACAAGCATATTCTTATTTACTTGAATATCGATAGGATAACTTTCAATGGTTTGAGCACTACTTGCGAAAATCAATCTTTTGCATTTTGCCTTTACGGCTGCATTAAATATATTTTGGGTGGTTTTTATATTGGTTTCTAAAATTATGTCCGAATCCGAAATCGGGTCAACTATTCCAGCCAAATGTATTACCGTATCGATTCCTTCACATAGTTTTGTGCAATCTGAAAATTGCATTAAATCAGCTTTTTCAATTCGAACATTATCATTAAAAGTACGGTTGTCCGTTACTATATCTGCAACGGTTATTTCATATTTATGGTCAAAATTCTGAACAAAATGCGTTGCTATTTTTCCAAATCCTCCAGTTATTAAGATTTTTTTCATTGAATTTAAGGTGTATTTAAAATTGACTAAAACTATTTGTAAACTAACAAATATATAGAATAACTTACTTCATTAAGAGCGTAATAGCCATCTTGGTGAGATTCCTGCCTTTGCACGAATAATGGAACACAGCGGATACCTTAGCCCCGATTGAAACGGCATCCTTTTTTAAATTTAAAGAACCCTAATTTTTGATTAAGAACTAAACATTAACAGATTGCCACGTCCTTTGTCCATGTAATGACGTTTTTAAAAAAGATATAGTTGAAAGCGGGAAATAGCTTCTAATTATAAATTTTATTAATTAAGTAAAAATCTGCTAAAACCAATGCTGCCATAGCTTCGACTATGGGAACAGCACGTGGTACAACGCATGGGTCATGACGTCCTTTACCTTGCATTTCTACTTTATTACCTGCTTTATCAATGGTTTCGTATTTTTGTATAAGTGTCGCGACAGGTTTGAAAGCCATATTAAAATAAATATCCATGCCGTTACTTATTCCACCTTGAACACCTCCAGAATAGTTTGTTTTTGTTGACCCATCACTATTAAAAGCATCGTTATGATCGCTTCCATACATGGTGCTTCCGCGGAATCCGCTACCATATTCAAAACCCTTTACAGCGTTTATAGATAGCATAGCCTTACCTAATTGAGCATGTAATTTATCGAATACAGGTTCGCCTAAACCAACGGGTACATTTTTAATGACACAGCTTACAATTCCGCCAACGGTATCGCCTTTTCCACGTACTTCTTTAATGTAAGTTTCCATTTTTCTAGCCATATCTTGGTCTGGACAACGCACGATATTTGACTCTACTAGTGTCAAGTCTATTTCATTATAAGGTTTATCCAATTTCATGGTTCCAACTCCTGAAACATAAGCTGTAATCTCGATGCCTTTTAGCATTTGTTTAGCTATGGCACCAGCAACAACACGACATGCGGTTTCTCGAGCAGAACTTCTTCCTCCACCTCTATAATCGCGTACACCATATTTTTTATCATAAGTATAATCGGCATGACTTGGTCTGTAACTATCTTTTATATGCGAGTAGTCATGAGATTTTTGATTTGTATTTTCAATAACAAAACCAATTGAAGTCCCAGTGGTTACACCTTCAAAAATCCCTGAATGAAATTTAACTGTATCAGGCTCTTTGCGTTGCGTAACAATGGACGATTGCCCTGGTTTTCTTCGGTTTAACTCGTTTTGAATTTCATCTAAATTTAATTCAATACCTGATGGACAACCATCTATAACGCCGCCTAATGCAGGTCCATGAGATTCGCCATAAGTTGTTAGATTGAATAGTTTTCCGAAGGAATTACCAGCCATAATTGCAATTTTTGGCTAAAATAAAGCTTATCCAATTAATAAGGAAATGAAATCGTGTTTAGGTTGAATTCTAATGATAAAAGGCGCAATAGTATTCTGTTTTTTTGTCTCGCAAAGACGCAAAGTTTTAATGTCCTCAAAGTCTGGAGACTTTGCGGAGTAGTGTTACTGAAAAATGAGACTGTGACCGAATACTAAATCAGCGCTTCTCTTAAAATTGTAATGGGATGTTTTGCGTCACGGTTAGTGCCATCTTTAATTTGATGTCTACAACTTGTTCCGTTTGCGGCGATTATGGTATCATTTGAAGCTTTTCTTACTGCTGGGAAAAGTGTTTGTTCACCAATTTGCATACTTACTTTATAATGTTCTTTTTCATAGCCAAAACTGCCAGCCATCCCGCAGCATCCGCTTGGTATTATAGTCACCTTATAGTTTTTAGGTAAATTTAATACTGTAAAACTTGACAATTGGTTACTCATAGCCTTTTGATGACAATGCCCATGGAACTTTATGGTTTTAGCTTCTAAAGTAAACTGCTCGGGTTTTATGTTGCCTAACCCTATTTCTTGCTGAATAAACTCTTCAATTAAAAAGGTGTTTTTTGATAGCGCTTCCGCGGAAGTTTTATCGTCTGCCAATTTTAAATACTCGTCTTTAAAGGTTAAAATCGCTGAAGGTTCTATACCTATTAATGGTGTTTCAGAAGTAATCAAATCTTTAAAAATTGATACGTTTTTATTCGCTACATCTTTAGCTTGTTCTAACAACCCTTTTGATAAAAACGAACGACCAGATTCGGCATTATTAATCAGCTTAACTTCATAATTTAAAGCTCTTAAAAGCTCGATGGCATCTACACCAATTTGGGTGTCTAAATGATTCGTAAATTCATCAATAAACAGAATTACGAATTTCGCAATTTTATTTTTAACTATTTTATTATCAGTTACATTATAAATACTACTTAAACTTTTAGTTGAAATTAAAGGTAAGCTTCTTTCCTTGGCAATACCAATTGATTTTTTTAATAATGAAGACGTCAATCCGTTTGAAAAAACAAAATTTGCAAGCCTTGGAAGTTTACTTCCTAACTGATTTAATTTATTATTATAAGCGAACACTTTGGTGCGCAAAGACACCCCATTTTCTTTTTGATACTGGTACTGAAATTCTGCTTTTAAACTTGCCACATCCACACTACTTGGACATTCACTTGAACAAGCTTTACAGCTTAAGCATAAATCGAAAACATCTTTCAATTCTTTGTGATTGAACTTATTTGATTTCTCTGTCCCGATAGCTATCGGGATGGTTAAAAATTCCCGTAGCGCATTTGCTCTTGCTCGTGTTGTATCTTTTTCGTTTCTAGTGGCTCGGTAACTAGGGCACATGGTCCCACCAAATTCTGGTAATTTTCTACAATCGCCAGAACCATTGCACTTTTCGGCTTCTCTTAAAATGCCTTTCGATTTTGAAAAATCTAGTAATGTTTCAATTTCAGGTTCTGCCCTATCGATTTTATAACGCAACCCTTTATCCATAGGAAAAGCATCAACTATTTTTCCTGGATTAAAAATATTATCTGCATCAAAAGCCGCTTTTATTTGTTTTAATATTTGATAGTTTTCAGCACCAATCATTAATGGAATAAACTCAGAACGCACTATCCCATCACCATGTTCCCCACTCATAGAGCCTTTATACTTCTTTACTAAGTGCGCCACATCAGTGGTTATTTTTCTAAATAATGCGACATCATCACCTTTTTTTAAATTTAGAATAGGACGTAAATGCAATTCACCGGCTCCTGCATGCGCGTAATAAATAGCGTCTTGGTTATAGTCTTTCATGAGTTGCGTAAACTCAGAAATGTAATTTGCTAAATCTGGCAGTGCCACAGCGGTATCTTCAATACATGCCACCGCTTTTTTATCACCAATAATATTTCCTAACAAGCCTAATCCAGCGCTACGCAAATTGTTTGCTTTTTCAATATCGTTTCCTATAAGCCTTGGAAATGCATAACTCAATCCTGACTGTTTAATAGCATTTACAAGGTTTTCTGCTAAAATTTCTGCTTCGTTTAAAGTCTCTGCTTTTACTTCGCACATCAATATAGCCTGAGGATCTCCTTCTATAAATTGCCTATTCTCTTGTTGGGTTTTATTATGTTTTGTACAATCTAAAATGGTTTTATCCATCATTTCACAGTTGTACAAATTATGTTTCATAGTTAATTCAACAGTATTTAAACAGCCTTCAATACTATCAAAATGTGCTGCTACCATAATAGATTCCTGCGGTGGTAAGGTATCTAACTTTAAAGTAATTTGTGTTGTAAATGCTAATGTGCCTTCGCTGCCAGAAAGGATTTTACACATATTAAAGGATTCAGAAGATTCAGAAAACACGTTTGATTTAATCAATTCATCTATAGCATAGCCTGTATTTCTTCTGTGTATTTCTGGTTTTGGAAAATGCTCAAGGATTTGTTTCTGAACAGCTTCAGGTTTCAACGCATCATAAATGATTTTATAAATAGTGCCATCTAAAGTCTCTAATTTTGTTTTTCGATGAAATGCTTCCGAAGTCAATTCTCCAAAAACAACTTCGCTCCCATCACTTAAAATGGTGTGCAGTTCTAAAACTTTATCACGAGTTACACCATACTGAATAGATGTGGTTCCAGAAGAATTATTACCAACCATACCTCCCATCATGCATCTGTTTGATGTTGATGTATTAGGACCGAAAAACAAACCGAAAGGCTTTAAATAATTATTTAACGCATCACGCACTACACCAGGTTGCACGGTAACGGTTTGCGCCTTTTCATCTAAATGAATAATTTTTGTGAAATATTTTGAGACATCAACTACAATACCATCGCCGACACATTGTCCCGCTAATGAGGTTCCTGCGGTTCTGGGAATTAAAGATGTTTTACGCGTTTTTGCAAACTTGATAAGCTGCTTTAAATCTTCTGCATTTTTTGGGTAGGCTACTGCCAATGGCAACTTTCTATAAACCGAAGCATCGGTCGCATATATAGATTTTATTAAATCATCATCATATACTTCGCCTTCTAAAATTTCTCTTAACTCCTTTAAATGTGGACTTAACGCCATCTACTAACAAATAAGTTTATAAAACTAATAAAGAAGTTAAATATAAATACATTTTTGGCGTTATTTTTGCAAAAGCATAATGAATATTTAAAAATGGTCTTTTTAACATAATAGACCGTATATAATGACATCAAACTAAAAACTTTATTTATGAAAAAATTATTTTTATTATCAGTTACAGTATTAGCTTTTGCGTTTTCATCAAATGCTCAAGATATTTCAGAAAATGCGATAGGATTACGTTTAGGAGATAGTGATGGCCTTGGTGCCGAAATATCTTATCAACACGCTTTAGGAGAAAACAACCGTTTAGAAATTGATTTTGGTTGGAGAGATGGCAATAATTACGATGGTTTTAAACTTGCTGGTTTATACCAATGGGTTTGGAATATAGAAGACGGTTTTAACTGGTATGCTGGTGTAGGTGGTGGATTAGGCTCTTATAGCTTTAATAATGTTCCTAATGGGTTCGATGATAGCGATACCTTTATTTTTGCCGCTGGTGATGTTGGTATTGAGTACAATTTTGATATTCCGTTATTATTGTCATTAGATTTTAGACCAGAAATTGGTAATAATGATTTTACAGACAATACTATTTTTGATATTGCTTTTAGTATCCGTTATCAGTTCTAATTGCATTGAAAATTTATAAATTTAAAAGCACCTTTACGGGTGTTTTTTTTATGGATTATTTTAGTGATTCAAAACTTGACTTTGTCAGAAAAATTGCCTAACTTCGTTTAACAAAAGATAAAGTTCATTGAAACGGAACTTTATCTTTGCATTGGCAAACATTAAAGACTAAGGCCTAAATTGAATTTAAAGCCTATATTTGTTGCAAATTATAACCAACCAATACTATACTTATGAAAAAAAAATTACACTGTTTATTAATGGGAATTGCAATTATTAATTCAGGAATTCTATTTTCCCAAAACACTGAGGATTTTGAATCAGAAACAACTGGTTCAACCACATTTACTGATAATGGTTTGGCATTTACTATAACGACAATCGAGTCTGGTCCTGCCATTTATGACATAGAATTTTTTACCTCAGGCGGTTATAATGGATCAGGTAATGATGACAAATTTATTGATAATTCAAGTGGAACTGTAACTCAAGGTGATGGTACCTCATTCTCAATACTAACAAATGATGGAACGAATATTACTTTAAAAAGTTTTTATTTATTTGTATCAAATAGAAGTTTATCAGGACCTGGAACACCAACGACATTAACATTTGAAGGAAGAAAAGATGGTGGAAATGTTTTTATAGTTACCAAAAGTACAGGTATTGTTGATGGTTCTACTTTCACGCCCAACAATGGATTTACTTTTATCGATTTTGCCACAGAAGGTGGAACTGATAATTCAAATGAAAATATAGATGAAATTATAATTTCATCTACTGGTTTTGCAGATTACTTAGCTCTCGATGCTTTCACTTGGGACGCTGAAGTATTATCAACGAATGAATTTGAAATTGACTCAGGCCAAATAAAAATAATACCAAACCCTTCCTCGGATTATTTTCAATTATCTGGATTAAAAGAAAATATTGAATTTAATATTTATGACTTATTAGGTAAAAGAGTCAGTTCAGGAAAAATCGGTCCAAATCAAAAAATAGATATTTCAAAATTGAACAATGGATTATATTTTATAAAATTAGAGTATAAGAAAACTATCAAGTTTATTAAAAATTAACGTTAGCCAATAAATAGTACTATGAGCGGTCTGCAAGACCCAGCGATGAGTACATGTTG
>NZ_CAXBLF010000030.1:0-41813 GCF_963976535.1 uncultured Algibacter sp.
GGACTAAAAGGACGCACATTCTGAAATACATAAATCGAGACACCAATTTGTTTATTGCAGAATGGAAGGACTAAAAGGACGCACATTCTGAAATACATAAATCGAGACACCAATTTGTTTATAGAGGAATGCCAGGATTAACATAAAATTTATTGTATTTTAAAGACCTCACAGGTTTTAAAAACCTGTGAGGTCTAAATAAAATTAATCTATATTTGCCAAATCTTTTTTATGAAGATTGTTGACTATGAAGAACATCAGAAATTTTTGCATCATTGCACATATAGATCACGGTAAGAGCACGCTTGCGGACCGATTATTGGATTATACAGGTACAGTAACCGCTAGAGAACAACAAGCCCAATTACTAGACAGTATGGATTTGGAACGTGAGCGTGGTATTACTATAAAGTCTCACGCTATCCAAATGGATTATGAATATGAAGGTGAAAAATATATTCTAAACCTTATTGATACGCCTGGTCACGTTGATTTCTCTTATGAAGTTTCTCGCTCAATTGCTGCTTGTGAAGGTGCATTACTTATTGTAGATGCAGCACAAAGTATACAAGCGCAAACTATTTCTAATTTATATTTAGCTTTAGAAAACGACTTGGAAATTATTCCTATTTTAAATAAAGTTGATTTACCAAGTGCCAATCCTGAAGAAGTAACCGATGACATTGTAGATTTATTAGGTTGCGACCCAGAAGAAGTGATTCACGCTAGTGGAAAAACAGGTTTTGGTGTCGATAATATTTTATCTGCCATTATAAAACGTGTTCCCGCTCCAAAAGGCGACCCCAATGCACCATTGCAAGCTTTAATTTTTGATTCGGTTTACAACACCTTTAGAGGTATTGAAACCTATTTTAGAGTGTTTAATGGCGAAATTAAAAAAGGACAACATATAAAATTTGTTGCAACAGATAAAGATTATTATGCTGATGAAGTTGGGACTTTAAAACTGACTCAAGTTGCAAAACAAAGTGTAAAAACTGGCGACGTTGGTTATTTAATAACAGGTATTAAAACCGCAAAAGAAGTTAAAGTGGGTGATACAATCACCGATTTTGCAAACCCTACAACCAATATCGTTGAAGGTTTTGAAGATGTAAAACCTATGGTGTTTGCAGGTATATACCCTGTAGATACTGAAGATTATGAAGAGCTTCGTAATTCTATGGAAAAACTACAACTAAACGATGCATCATTAGTATTTGCTCCAGAAAGTTCTGCTGCACTTGGTTTCGGTTTCCGTTGCGGTTTCTTAGGGATGCTTCACATGGAAATTATTCAAGAACGTTTAGAGCGCGAGTTTGATATGACCGTTATTACAACTGTACCAAACGTATCGTATCACGCTTACACGAATAAAAACCCTGATGAAGCTTTTGTAGTAAATAATCCTTCCGATTTACCGGATCCATCCACCGTTAATCGCGTTGAAGAACCTTATATAAAAGCAACTATAATTACAAAATCTGATTTTGTTGGTAATGTGATGTCGCTTTGTATTGAAAAAAGAGGTATTGTTTTAAATCAAACCTATTTAACCACAGAGCGTGTGGAGATGACTTTTGAAATGCCATTAGCAGAAATTGTATTCGATTTTTACGATCGATTAAAAACAGTATCAAAAGGCTATGCGTCGTTTGATTACCATCCAATTGGTATGAAAACTTCAAAATTAGTGCGTTTAGACATCTTGTTGAACGCCCTAACGGTTGATGCTTTATCTGCTTTAATTCACGCTGATAATGCCCAAAATATTGGTAAAAAAATGTGTGAAAAGTTAAAAGAATTGATTCCACGTCAACAATTTGATATTCCAATTCAAGCAGCTATTGGAGCCAAAATTATTTCTCGCGAAACCATTAAAGCACTTCGTAAAGATGTCACTGCAAAATGTTATGGTGGTGATATTTCGCGAAAGCGTAAACTTCTTGAAAAGCAGAAAAAAGGTAAAAAACGTATGCGTCAAGTGGGTAATGTAGAAATACCTCAGCAAGCGTTTATGGCGGTTTTAAAGTTGAATGATTAGTCTTCTAACCAACTAATTAAAATTAAACATAGGGTTGCATACTTCTTTTATTCAAAAAACAAATAGAGACAACTAGAAGTAATAGCTATTTTGGTTGAATGATTAAAACCAAACTTATGCTTTTACTTGTTTTTTTTATTGATAATTTCCTTTAAAGGTGTTTCTGCCTTATTTTCCGTAAAAATAATACAACATCAAAATTGTTAATAATTATTTTGTATGTTTATAACATAGTAACTAACTAAATTGCCTAAACTTTCTATAAACCCCTAAAAAAGGGATGTTAGGCGTAATTTAGTTTTAGATAAACCACACTTATAAAGTGATAAGTGTTATTAACAATTTTGCAATTTCTAAACCTAATTTTGTCATTTTTATAACGAAAAACAAAGTAAGTCGTTGTATTGACAATTATTTAAAATAATCTTCAAAAAAAGTAATTTACTTTATTAAATTCTTTTTTTTACGTGAATTTTGAATGTTTATTTGATAATAATTTTATATGAAAGCACTTTTTTACACTAGAGAATTTCCACCTTATGTTTATGGCGGGGCCGGAGTTCATGTTGAATATTTAGCCGGAGAATTAGCAAAATTAATGGAAATCGACGTCAGGTGCTTTGGTGATCAGGATGATAAATCAGATAACTTAACTGTTAAAGGTTTTCCTTTTGATGATGGTGTTTTTGAAGGTGCGGATGACAAATTAAAATCTGTTTTTAAAACGCTAAGCACGTGTCTTCACATGAATGCAGACCCCATTGATGCCGATGTGGTTCATTGCCATACATGGTATGCGCATTTTGCAGGTATTGTTGCGAAATTATGCTATGGAATTCCTTTAGTGATTACCACACATTCACTTGAGCCGTTAAGACCATGGAAACGCGAGCAATTAGGCAGAGGTTATGATGCATCGTCTTGGGTAGAAAAAACGGCTATTGAAATGGCCGATGCGCTTATTGCTGTTTCAGAAGAAACTAAAGAAGATGTAATTAAGCATTTTAATGTAGATGAAAATAAAGTCCATGTTATTTATAACGGGATCAATCTTCAACAATATATTACCACACCTGAAACCTCAACTTTAGATGAATATGGTGTGGATAAAACCAAACCTTATGTCCTTTTTGTTGGTAGAATTACACGTCAAAAGGGAATCATTCACTTAGTTAATGCCATAAAATATATAGATCCAGATACGCAAATTGTACTTTGTGCAGGTGCGCCAGATACTAAAGAAATTGGCAAAGAAATGGAAGATGCTGTTAATGAAGTTCAAAAAACTCGCGATAACGTCATTTGGATTGATAAAATGGTAACTAAAGAAGAAATTATTCAATTATACTCGCATGCTGATGTGTTTTGCTGTCCTTCAATTTACGAACCATTCGGCATCATAAATATTGAAGCCATGGCTTGTGATACAGCTGTTGTAGCTAGTGCTGTCGGCGGCATAAAAGAAGTTGTTGTTCATGGAGAAACCGGTATTTTAATTCCGTTAGAACAACAAACAGAAGCACCTTTTGAACCTATTAATCCAGATAAATTTTCAAGAGATTTAGCCAACGGAGTGAATAAAGTAATAGGAGATAAAACACTAAGAGAAACCATGGCAAAAAACGGCAGAAAACGCGTTGAGGACTATTTTGATTGGATTGCCATTGCCAAACAAGTTGAAGAATTATATAAATCTTTGATTTAAAAATTGTAAATTACAGAAGCACGAGTCTTCTCATATAAAACGATATTCTATAACATATTAAACTAACTACAAATGATAAATAACAAAGTATTAGCCATAATATTAGGCGGTGGCCAAGGTTCAAGATTATACCCATTAACTGAATCAAGATCTAAACCAGCAGTTCCTATTGCGGGTAAATATAGATTGGTGGACATTCCTATCTCAAACTGTATTAATTCAGACATTAAACGCATGTTTGTATTAACTCAATTTAACTCAGCATCATTAAATAAACATATAAAAAACACCTATCATTTTAGTTTTTTTAGTAGTGCTTTTGTTGATGTATTAGCCGCTGAACAAACACCACATAATAAAACTTGGTTTCAAGGTACTGCTGATGCGGTGCGCCAAAGTATGCACCATTTTTTAAAGCATGAATTTGATTATTTCTTAATACTTTCGGGAGATCAATTGTATCAAATGGACTATGATAAGATGATTGCAGCCCATGTTAATGCTAAGGCTAAAATATCTATAGCTACTATACCTGTTAACGCTAAAGATGCAACAGAATTTGGGATCTTAAAATCAGACAATTCTAATGTGATAACCTCATTTATTGAAAAACCAGATGCCAGTTTATTACCAGATTGGACATCAGAGGTCAGTGACGATATGAAAGGTCAAGGTAGAAATTACCTAGCATCAATGGGTATTTATATTTTTAACAGAGACTTGTTAACCAAGTTAATGGAAAACGCAGACACTAATGATTTTGGAAAAGAAATCATTCCTCAAGCTATAGACGAACATAAAACTTTAAGTTACCAATATGAAGGCTATTGGACAGATATAGGAAATATAGATTCATTCTTTGAAGCTAATATTGGACTAACAGCAGATATCCCTAAATTCGATTTATACGATAAGAAAAAACGTATCTATACACATGCACGCATGCTACCTACTACAAAATTTGCGGGAACCATGTTAGAAAAAGCGGTCATTGCTGAAGGTTGCATTATTAGTGCTGCTAAAATTGAGCAATCAGTTATTGGTATTCGTTCAAGAATTGGAGACGAAACTACCGTTATAAATACGTATATGATGGGTTGTGATAGATATGAAACTTTAGAGCAAATAGAGAGTAAAAAAATAGAAACCCTTATGGGTATAGGTCAACGCTGTTTTATAAAAAATGCAATCATTGATAAAAACTGCCGCATAGGAGATGATGTTAGAATTAATGGCGGAAAACACTTAGAGGATAAAGAAACCGACACTTATTTTATAAAAGATGGCATTGTAGTTATCAAGAAAGGAGCGACAATTCCTAAAGGATACGTTATTTAAAAAAAGAATCTGGCAATCCTGATAGCTATCGGGACGGAAGACAAACTAAAACTTTTATTTTTCTTATACCAATGTAGCTGGACAATACGATATGGTTAAATTGGTAATATATAACGAACTAATATGCAAGACCAAAAAAGAGTTATAATTGATTATGTCTCGCCTAGTGTTAATTGTGGTGAGTTTTACATAAAACGTGTAGTAAATGAAATTGTTAATATAGACGCCCACTTAATGGCCGATGGGCATGATGTTTTAGGCGCATCTGTTCTGTATAAACACGAAAAAGATAAAACTTGGAAAGAAACTAGAATGGCTTTGCTTTCAAACGATGAATGGCAAGCCTCATTTACGGTTGAAAAACAAGGATTTTACACTTATAAAGTACAAGCTTGGGTTGATTATGCTTTGAATTGGCGATACGGTTTAATTAGAAAAATTAATGACAATCAACACGTGTTTTCAGAATTACTTGAAGGCGCTGAATATATTGAAGCTATTCTAAATAAAGTAACAGCAGACGATAAAGCCTATTTACTACGCCTTCATAAACTATTTAAGAATGAAGATGATTATGGGGAGGCTATTACCGAAGCGACTACTGAAAGGTTATACCAAATATTCTTTAAAAACCCCGTAAAACAGTTTGATAACTCTTCAAAAGACTACCAGGTTTATGTAGATAGAAACAAGGCTAGATTCAGTACTTGGTACGAATTTTTTCCACGTTCAGCCTCAGAAAAAGAAGGAGTTCATGGTACATTCAAAGACTGCGAGCGTCTACTTCCTCGGGTTAAAAATATGGGGTTTGATGTAGTATATTTGCCTCCTATTCATCCTATAGGTGAAGTACACCGAAAAGGAAAAAATAATACTACTAAAGCAAAAGACGGCGATGTTGGCTCAACTTGGGGTGTTGGTTCTCAATATGGCGGGCATAAAGACATTCACCCACAATTAGGAACACTTGATGATTTTAAATCTTTAATTAAAAAAGCAAAAGATAATGGACTTGAAATTGCTATGGATTATGCGTTACAAGCTGCTCCAGATCATCCTTGGGTAAAAGATCATCCAAAATGGTTTAAATGGAGGCCAGATGGTACCGTACAATATGCTGAAAATCCACCAAAAAAATATCAAGATATCCTTCCTATTTATTGGGAAAGTGAAGATTATAAAAATCTTTGGAATGAATGTTTAGATGTCATGATGTATTGGATTAATTGTGGTATAAATATTTTTAGAGTAGATAATCCACATACCAAACCATTTTATTTCTGGAATTGGATTATTACAGAAGTCAAAGCGAAACATCCTGATGTTATCTTTCTAGCTGAAGCATTTACAGCGCCAAAGGTTATGCAACAGTTAGCAAAAAATGGCTACACACAATCTTATACCTATTTTACATGGCGTGAAAGTAAACATGAACTTATAGCGTATATTGAAGAGTTAACAACATCAGAATTAAAGGAATATATGCAGCCAAACTTCTGGCCTAATACTCCAGATATTAATCCGTACCATTTACAAGGCGCCAATGAATCTAAACACATTCAAAGATATGCGCTTGCAGCAACCTTAAGTTCTAGTATTGGAATTTACGGCCCTGTTTTTGAATACATGCTTTCCAGTTCACTCCTTGGAAAAGAGGAGTATTTAAATTCAGAAAAATTTCAAATCACACATTATGATTGGGATATTAAAAGTAAACTTATAACTATTATTGCAAAAATAAATTACATAAGACACAACAATCCTGCACTTCAACAAACCAATAACATTAAATTCTGCCATATTGAAAACGACAATTTAATGGCCTTTTATAAATGGAATGACGATAGAACCAATCAAATATTTGTTATCATCAGTTTAGATGCTCACAACTCGCAACAAGGTACGGTACAAGTGCCGCTGCACGATATTGGAGTACATCATGGGCATAACCTTGAAATGCACGATTTAATTACAGATAGTCGCTACAATTGGAATAGCGAATGGTGTTTTGTAGAATTACACCCAACCATGCCATTTCATATCTTCAAGATTAACAAATAGGTTATGACTAATAAAGCCTCTATATCATCAGTTAAACCACTTTTTGAGTCTGATGACTCTTGGGAAGTATTGCTAGACAATGAAGCGTTTGTAAAAACCTTCTTGTCAGATGTATTAGAAGCTTACATTGTTAAACAACGTTGGTATGGTGGTAAGTCAAGTCGGTTAAAATATATTGAACTTTCCGAATATTTTAAAATTCAACAACATGGTGAGGTTTATTTTGGACTTATTTTAGAAGTAAATTTTGTTGAAGCCTTTTATCAGCATTATTTTTTGCCTATTGCTTTTGTAACCGATAAAAATTTTGCTCAAAACGATAGAATTCTTCCAATAAGTATTAAAAATCAAGAAGGCTATATTATAGATGCTATTAACTTAGAGTCTTTCAGAAAATTAGTTTTTGAACGAATTGCAACTGCAGAACCTAAAGACACTACGAAAGTTCAATATCATAAAAGTCATTTGTTTGAAAATAAAACCTATAAATCGTCTCGATTTATGGGCTTAGAACAAAGTAACACCTCTTTAGTTTATAACGAAAAATATGTATTAAAGTTTTTTAGACGCATTTTTGTCAATAAGAATCCTGACTACGAAATGAGTCGTTTTTTGTCAGAGAAAAAAGAATTTAAAAACACCCCTGCCTATTTAGGAAGCATCAATTTAGTGGACTCTGAGAACAACAATATTACCATTGGTTTAATGCAGGAAATGATTCCTAATGAAGGTGACGCTTGGGATTATATACTAAAAGAATTGCACATAGTATTTTCAAATTTAGAATACAAGAAAATAAATATTGATACACTCCCAAATACTGAGTTATATCAACGTTTAACCATTGAAGATATTCCTCCTCAAATTATAGATTGGGCAGGTTTAAATTTGTTTAAACAGGTTAAAACCTTAGCAATTCGTACTGCTGAAATGCACATTGCTTTAGGCTCAGAATTTGAGGAAACTGCTTTTACTCCAGCGCATTACAATGGTGATTATACGGTATGGTTAAAAAACAAAATGCTATATCAATTTCAAAACAGACTGAATATTATTGAAAATAGCCTTGATAAATTAGACGGGTTAGCATCAACCCTTGCACAAGAGTTTCTCGATAAAAAAAACAGTATAAGAAAACGTTTTGTAAATTTTGATTGGACCAAACTTAAAGGCGAAAGAATAAGAGTGCATGGCGATTATCATTTAGGTCAAATTTTAGTAAAAGACAACGATTTCTACATTATAGATTTTGAAGGCGAACCCGAAAGCACAATTCGAGATAGAAAAGTAAAACAACCGCCTTTAAAAGATGTTGCTGGTCTGTTTAGGTCATTTCATTATGCTATTTACGCCACTATCTTTAACAATCAAGAAAGCTATCCTTCAAATCAAGAAAACCTGTTTAAAGCAGGCGAAATATTATACCGTTATATTACAGGATTATTTTTGGGTACTTATGTTACCGAAACACAAAACGAAAATTTAAATTTAGGGTACAATCAAGAGCGTATATTTATATTAAAATACTGCTTACTAGAAAAAGCAGTTTACGAGTTGGGTTACGAACTCAATTCTCGTCCAAAATGGGCTGTCATTCCTTTAAAAGGAATATCTAATATTATAAATCATTAATTTATGGCACAAGTAAAAGTTCACAGTTTATTTACAGAATTTGATATTAATCTTTTTAAAGCTGGGAAACACTTTAGGCTTTACGAAAAAATGGGTTCACACCTTGTTACCGTTGATGGTATTGATGGTGTTTATTTTGCAGTTTGGGCACCAACAGCAAAACAAGTATCTGTTATTGGCGATTTTAATTATTGGATGGAAGGCGAGCACCAATTAAATGTTCGTTGGGATTCTAGTGGCATTTGGGAAGGATTTATTCCGCTTATTGAAAAAGGCGCAACTTATAAATATAAAATTCAAAGTAATAATAACGATATAAAAACCGAAAAATCAGATCCTTATGCAAGACGTTGCGAGCATAATCCAAATACAGCATCGATAGTTTGGGATGACAATTACAAGTGGAAAGATAAAGACTGGATGAAAACCCGTAAAAAGCATAATGCTATTGATGCACCATATTCTGTTTACGAAGTGCATTTGGGTTCTTGGAAAAGACACGCTGAAGAAGACCGCTTTATGTCTTATTTTGAGTTGGCTGACGATTTAGTAAAATATGTAAGTGACATGAATTTCACGCACGTAGAATTAATGCCTATTATGGAATTCCCTTACGATCCTTCTTGGGGTTATCAAGTAACAGGTTATTTTGCACCAACATCGCGTTTTGGGTATCCTGAAGAATTTAAATATTTAGTTGATAAATTGCATCAAGCCGGAGTTGGAATTATTTTAGATTGGGTGCCTTCGCACTTCCCAGAAGACGCTCACGGTCTAGGGTTCTTTGATGGTTCAAACTTATACGAACACCCAGATAAAAGAAAAGGATACCACCAAGATTGGAAAAGTTTAATTTTCAATTATGAACGTAATGAAGTAAGGTCATTTTTAATAAGTAATGCTGTATTTTGGATGGATCAATACCATGCTGATGGTTTGCGTGTTGATGCGGTTGCCTCTATGTTATTTTTAGATTACTCCAGAGAAGATGGCGAATGGGAACCAAATATTTACGGCGGAAGAGAAAACCTAGCGGTTATAAGCTTTTTAAAAGAACTAAACGAAGAGATATACGCATCATTTCCAGATGTGCAAACTATTGCTGAAGAATCAACAGCGTTCCCAATGGTTTCTAAACCAACATTTGTTGGTGGTTTAGGATTTGGTATGAAATGGATGATGGGTTGGATGCACGATACTTTAGAGTATTTCGCTAAAGATCCAGTGTATAGAAAACATCATCAAAATGAAATCACCTTCAGTTTAGCTTATGCTTTTACGGAAAACTTTATGCTTCCACTATCGCATGACGAGGTGGTATATGGTAAAAACTCCATTTTAGGAAGAATGCCAGGTGATGAATGGCAACGGTTTGCGAATTTAAGATTATTATACGGTTACATGTTTACACATCCGGGCACAAAACTTTTATTTATGGGTAGTGAATTTGGTCAATATAACGAATGGAATTTCCAAGAGAGTTTAGATTGGAACTTACTAGAATTCAAACCCCATAAAGACGCTCAAAATTATTATAAAGAGCTAAATAAATTATACAAAACTACTCCAGCACTATATGAAAAAGGGTTTAGCGGAGAAGGTTTTGAGTGGATTAGTTACGATGACCACGAAAACTGCGTCATTTCTTATATGAGAAAAGGTTACAATGAAGATGAGAATGTTGTTGTAATTTGTAATTTAACGCCAACCATTAGAGAAAATTATAAAATAGGTGTTCCGGTTAATGGTAAGCTTAAAGAAATTTTCAATAGCGATGCTGCAGCATTTGGAGGCAGCGGCGTTTTAAACACCAGACAAATAACGATTAAAAAAGACCCCTGGAATGGTAAAGATTATTCGGCAGTGGTAACTTTACCTCCTCTAGGAGTTACTGTTTTTCAGTTTAAATAATCAATATAATTTTCAGAAAGTCTTTCAGCTAAAAATAACTAGTTGAAAGCTGAGTACATGTCAAAAATTGATAATATATCGGATGTCAATCTGAGCGCAGTCAAAGACATTGGAAATATCGTATTCAAAAGCATTTCGACTGCGCTCAATGTGACACTTTTATATTTTTGTCATGTACTAAAAGTTGAAAGACCTTTATTATACAATATCTTGAAAACTAGCTCACTTAATTTCTTTTTGTAAATATTTTTAAAATCGTTTAAAGTGCAAAAAATCAGTTTTTTACCTTCTGCTTATGGTTTCCGCAATTAATCTAATAATTAATTGATTTTAAAACAATATATGCCACTGTTTTTTAATAAAAAGAAACATACAGGGTATATTAAATTTAGTATTTTCGTCAATTATTATTCATACATTATTTTATGATTTTAAACACTGAATTAGAATATAAGGGAAACTTATTTCCTTCAAAAGTAATTTCATACGAAAAAAACCTTAACGTACTGTCTTTCACTACTGATAACGGTGCTATTTTACAGGTAACCGTTAGAAGAGATAGTATACTTCGTTTTAGATTTACAACTACTGGTATTTTTGAAAATGATTTTTCTTATGCCATTACTAAATACGCAAGTAGAGGATATAATCTTCTTGAGGTTACTGAAAATGATAAAAACTACATCATTACAACAGCAAAACTAATTTGCCACATTTCAAAATTAGATTTAAGAACATCTATTTACGACGCTATAGACAAGTCTTTAATTTGTGAAGATGAACTTGGATTCCATTGGGAAGAAAGCTACGAACATGGTGGTAATGTTGTAAAAATGTCTAAAACCGCTCAACCCGGAGAAAGTTATTACGGTTTAGGTGATAAGCCCGTTGACAATAACTTAAAAGGCAAACGTTTTGAGAATTGGGTAACAGATTCTTATGCCTATGGTAGAGATACAGACCCTATTTATAAAACAATTCCTTTTTATACAGCCTTACATAACAAAAAATCTTACGGGATCTTTTTTGACAATACATTTAGGTCATTCTTTGACTTTTGTAATGAGCGCAGAAATATTACAAGTTTTTGGGCGCAAGGCGGTGAAATGAATTATTATTTTATCTATGGTCCAGAAATGTCGGATGTTGTTGTAAATTATACAGATTTAACTGGGAAACCTCATGAAATGCCTGCGCTTTGGACCTTAGGTTACCATCAATGTAAATGGAGTTATTACCCAGAATCCAACGTAAAAGAGGTCACTAAAAAATTCCGAGACTTAAAAATACCATGTGATGCCATCTATTTAGATATAGATTATATGGAAGGCTTTAGATGCTTTACTTGGAGCGAAGAATATTTCCCAAACCCCAAAAGGATGGTTAAGGAATTAGCTGATGATGGCTTTAAAACCATTGTTATTATTGACCCAGGAATTAAAATAGATATGGATTATTCTGTGTTTAGAGAAGGACTTGAAAAAGATTACTTCTGTAAACGTGCCGATGGCCCATATATGAAAGGTAAAGTATGGCCAGGTGAATGTTATTTTCCAGATTTCACAAACCCGGAAGTAAGAGAATGGTGGGCTAATTTATTCCAAGAACTGGTTGAAGACATAGGTGTTAAAGGAGTTTGGAATGATATGAACGAGCCAGCAGTAATGGACGTTCCTGGAAAAACCTTCCCTAATGATGTAAGACACGATTATGACGGAAACCACTGTAGCCACAGAAAAGCGCATAACGTTTACGGGATGCAAATGGCACGTGCTACGTATCAAGGGTTGAAAAAATTCTCGTACCCAAAAAGACCTTTTGTAATTACAAGAGCAGCTTATTCAGGTACACAACGTTACACATCAAGTTGGACAGGAGACAATATTGCGACTTGGGACCACTTAACCATTGCAAATTTACAAGCACAACGTATGTGCATGTCTGGATTCTCGTTTATTGGATCTGATATTGGAGGATTTGCTGAACAACCAAATGGCGAATTATACGCGCGTTGGATTCAGTTAGGTATTTTCCACCCGTTCTGCAGAACACACTCTTCTGGAGACCATGGCGATCAAGAACCCTGGGCATTTGGAACAGCTATCACCGATGTAGTAAGAAAGTTTATCGAAATAAGATATCAATTACTGCCTTATTTATATACCGCGTTTTGGAGATATGCTGAAGAAGGTATTCCAATCTTAAAATCGTTAGTGCTTTATGATCAACATGACCCGCAAACGCACTATAGAAACGATGAGTTTGTTTTTGGTGAAAAAATACTGGCTTGCCCAATAACAGGACCAAACCAAAAAGGAAGACGTATGTACATCCCGCTTGGTAAATGGTATAACCTATGGAGCGATGAGGTTGTTGAAGGTGGTACTGAACAATGGGTTGATGCCGATTTAGATAGCATGCCAATTTTTATTAAAGAAGGTGCTATTATCCCTAAATACCCTATTCAACAATATGTTGGTGAAAAAACTATTGATGAGTTATTACTTGACGTTTACTATAAACAAGGTAAAGAAACCTCTGAAGTTTACGAAGATGCCACAGATGGTTATGACTACATAAAAGGTAGATATAGTTTAAGAACTTTTAAACTATCAGGAAAGAAAAAGGAGTTGATTATTCAACAACACAAATCTGGTAAGTTTGTAACCACTTATAAAACTTTTAAGATAAATTTACATGGTTTACCATTTAAAATTTCTAAAGTTGAAATTGATAATGTTGTTATACCGTTTAAAGACCTTAAACTTAATGGCGATAATACTTTAGTGCTTACTAAAGAGTTTTCAGAACTTCATATTATGGCTTAAAAAAGTCAATAATATAATTAAACATTAAAGCCTCTCTTTTTAAATTAAGAGAGGCTTTTTTATAGGTCAAAATCTTTATTAAAACTGTTGGTTTTATCAGAAAAATCACCTAGTTTCGTTTAACAATCGATAAAGTTCATTGAAGAACTGACTCTGAACAATCATAAATGGAAGTAGAAAAAGACTTAATAAAACGAGAAATTCAAAAATTAAATTTACTGCTAAATAGTTTAATTGATAAAATTAGCGGAATAAATTCAAACAACGCTAAAAGTGGAATTGGGGAAATAAATAAGGATCTGAAAAACAAATTTGACTTATCATTAGATAAAATAACTCAAATGGAAAATTCGGAATTAATAAAACACATTTCGGAATTACACGAATCTCATGCTGAAAAAATAGTGGAATTATTGTATGAAATTGTTATGAAAACAGAATCACTTGATTTCGGAGAAAACTATGAAAAACGTAAAATTGCACAAAAAGCAATTACAATAATTGACTTCTTAAATCAAAAATCAGAAACGTTTTCAATGAAAAGAATAAATATGAAAAACGTACTACAACAAAGACGTATATAAAAAATTGTTTAGTACATGACAAAAATTTAGAATAGAACTATAAACTACACACATATAGTATGTTACGGCTTTTTCGTTACAAAGACCTGACAGGTTTTCAAAACCTGTCAGGTCTTTTTTATCCTGAAAATGGCACGTAGTTTATTTCTCAAAATTAATTTTTGTCATGTACTTAAAAAAAAATGCTAGTTTTAGCTTAACCAAAGTTAGTTGCTCGTTTGTTTGCTTCCAGTTTTTCTTCGGAACATCCTCGAACTGCGTTTAGAATGGTGTTAAACAAGCCTCCGCGATAATTAAGTATTTTGATTAAATATTAATTTAATTATCACACTATTTAAGTTTTTTGATTAATTATTAAATAAGGAGTGTCTTTGATAAAGTTTATAAATGAATTATAATGAAAACATTCAAAGCTGGAAATCAAATAAATCAACGGACATATAAAAGCTTTCAACCTAACAAAATAAATCAAGAATGGAAAATTGAACATATGGAATTAGTGAATCTTTTAAGTCAAGCTGATAGGCAACTTGGGAGATTAGATATGTATTCAGAATATATCCCAAATATTGATCTATTTATAAGTATGCACGTTTTAAAAGAAGCAACTCAATCAAGTAAAATAGAAGGAACCAAAACAAATATAGAAGATGCATTATTAGACAAAGAAGATCTAAATGAAGAAAAAAGAGATGATTGGGAAGAAGTTCAAAATTATATTCAAGCTTTAAACTCAGCAATAACAAATCTTGAAAATTTGTCATTTTCATCTCGTCTGATTAGAGACACCCATAAAATATTATTGCAAGGCGTTAGAAGAAAACATAATCTTCCAGAGGCATTTAGAAGTAGCCAAAATTGGTTAGGTGGGGCAAGTATAAATGACGCAACCTTTATTCCTCCAATTCATTCAACTATTAATGAATATATGGGAGATTTAGAAAAATTTGCACATAATACTAAATCATTTTTTCCCGATTTACTTAAAATAGCATAAGTACATTTGATAGTATTTTAAAGTTGCAAAAAGAAGTTGAAGCTAAAATCCAAACATTAGGTAGTCGTACCAATAACGCTCAGCTAATTCTAAATCATTTATTTCAACGACCAATTATAGATGCCAAAAAAGCAAAGAAACTTATAAACCTTTCCTTGCCATCCGTTTATAAGCTCATAGATGAATTAGAAAGTCTTGAGATATTAACTGAAATAACTGGAGCGAAAAGAGGGAAAATATATTTGTTTAGAGAATATACAAAATTATTTAGTACATGACAAAAATATAAAAGTGTCAGATTGAGCGCAGTCGAAATGCTTTTGAATACGATATTTCCAATGTCTTCGACTGCGCTCAGATTGACATCCGATATATTATCAATTTTTGTCATGTACTCAGACAAAATTATTTAAATAAAACGATAGCTTCTATTCATCTTTAGACCCTTTTGTTTCCACTGTAGGTACATTTTCAACATCAAAAGGCTTTCCTAAATAAACAAGTTGATAACCTGCTTCAATGTTTTTAAACTCTAAATTATAGGACGATATAATATGAAGCTCGCCATCATTATCCTTTACAAACAAAGGAATAATATCTTCATCATTATTCGAAATTTTAATCAATTCCTCGTAATGCGCTTTGCTTTCTAAATCAATTTCTTGAATGGATGGATGCTTTCTTGTTAATTCTGACAGTCTATTAAAATCATCTTTATGCGAAAACAAGCCTTCTTTTGGGTTATTAGTATCATCTAGCATTTCTTGAGTGGTTACAAGCCTAAACGAGCCATTTTCTCCAAATTGATTACTAAATTTATTGATAGCAAATTTATTAATATCAGGATTTCCTGTTAATGCCATTAAATACCCAACATCGCTTAATTCAATATTATCCATTAAAGTATCAGAGTAAATATTGGTACTCATTGCTTCTAGACCCAATTCTTTTGCTTTTTCAATATTGCTTTCATTACTATCTATTAAAACCACGTGTCTTCCATGACTTTCTAAATAATGACCTAATAACCTTGAAACCTTAGACGCCCCGACAATTAAAATACCTGTAGATTTTGTTAGAAAAACCCCAGCAATCTTAGCAAATAGGCGCGCTGTTGTTGCATTAAGTAAAACAGTTCCTAAAACAATCATAAATACCAATGGTGTTATATATTCAGCATCTTCCACACCCTTATCTGCAAGTGTAAGTCCAAATAAAGACGCAATCCCAGCAGCCACAATTCCTCTGGGGCCAACCCAGCTAATAAAAAGTTTTTCATTCAATTTTAATTTAGATCCAGAGGTGCTTAAAAACACGCCAATTGGTCGAATTAAAAAAACAACGAGGGCAAATAGAATAACGGTATTCCAATTATAGATTAGCATTAACTCTTCTATATTAATATTTGCAGCTAGTAAAATGAATAATATGGATATTAATAATACACTTAATGATTCTTTAAAATAAAGCAGCTCTTTTAAATACGGGGAATTAGAATTACCCAAAACCATACCCATAACAACAACCGCCAATAAACCAGATTCGTGTGCAAAACTATCGGATAACACAAAAACACCAAGAACCGCTGCTAAGGCAAAAACGTTTAATAAATAATGAGGCACCCATTTCCTATTGATTGTGAAATTGAGGGCATGGGCAAAAGTAAATCCGAAAGTAGAACCGAATAACACGATTTTACCGAAATCAATTAACATCGTTTTAGTATATTCTCCTTCAGTACCTACACTAATAAACTCAAAAACAAGTACAGCTACCAAAGCACCAATTGGGTCAATTAATATGCCTTCCCACTTTAGAACCGCTGAAATATCTTTTTTTAGTGGAATGTTTCTAAGAATGGGTGTAATTACTGTAGGTCCTGTAACAATAATTAAAGCTGAAAATAAAAATGATATTTCCCAAGTTAAGTGAAACACAAAGTGAGCTGCTAAAGCGGCTCCAAAAAATGTTACCAAAACGCCAATGGTTATTAACTTAGTTATTATGGGGCCAACATTTTTGATTTCTCCCATTCTTAACGTTAATCCGCCTTCAAAAAGAACAATACTAATAGCTAATGACACAAAATAAAAAAGGTTTGTATCAGGAAACAACCCTTTTCCGTCTTTATATATAGGCTGTATCCATTTGGTACCATCTTCAGATAAAAATTCTGCCGCTACTGGTCCCACTAATAATCCTATTAATATTAAAGGCAAAATAGCAGGGATTTTTAATTTCCATGCCACCCATTGCGCTAATATGCCTAATATAATAATTCCTGCTAACTCTACCATCCTTTAAATCTATATTAAAACACTAAATTAGGTAAAACAGATGACATCATATTTTTAAAAAATGTTATCTTTCAACTTTGACTAAAAAATAGCAAAACAGTGTCTTTAAAGCCTTTTAAAAGTATTGGAATTGGGGTTGCATATTCCCCAAACTTAAAAGCTAACCTCTTTGAGGCTGCCAGATTATCTGTTTTTTTTGGCGCCAAACTGTTTTTAATTCATGTTGGTGAAGTTTCTGAAGAAAAGACTAACATGTTGAGTATCATTCTCAAAAGTTTTGAAAAAGACAAGTTAGATTATGAAGTTGTTTTTAAAACCGGAGAGCCTGTAGATGTTATTTTATCCATTTCCGAAGAAAAAAAAATAGACTTACTCATCCTTGGAGCAGTTAGACGAGAACGCATTCTAAAATACTATGTGGGTTCTATTGCTAGACAAATTACGCGTCAAGCCAAATGTTCCATTTTATTACTGATCAAACCATCTGTTGAGCGTGTACCTTGTCAGCATATCGTGGTAAATGGCTTGAAAGACCCAAAAACTGAACAAACCATAACCTCAGCTTTTTATGTAGCGAAACAGCTAAAATCTGAAAAAATAACTATTGTAGAAGAAATTGCCCAGGATGAAGTTACAGTAAAAGTTGATGATGATAAATCGCTTAGAAGAGCGACTATAGCGAAAGAACGAATTAAGCTAAGAGAAAATTCTAGGATTAATGAAATTATTAGTCATATTCCTAAAGAATACACTAAAAATAAAATCATAAAATTACAGCCTATATTTGGTAAGCGCGGTTATTCTATTGGGCATTACGCGCAAATTTCGCGAGCCGATTTATTAATTATGAATGCGCCATCAAAAATGACATTTTGGGATAGACTTTTTCCTCATGATATTGAACATATTTTAACCGAGTTACCAACCGATGTGTTAATCCTACAATGAGTCCAAAAAAAAATAACATAAAAGACTTTTTTAAAGCCTTACCTAAAAATATTTTTTCGGGTTTTGTGGTTAGCCTAATCGCATTGCCTTTAGGCTTAGGACTTGCTATGGCTAGTGATGCGCCTCCTATTTCAGGAATAATTGCGGCTATTGTAGGTGGTGTTATGGTTTCCATTTTAGGGGGAAGTCATGTGACTATTGTTGGCCCTGGAAATGGACTAGTAGGTGTGCTTTTAGTGGCTATTTCTACGTTAGGAATAGAAACTGCCTATGTTGCCATTATGTGTTCGGGGGTTTTACTATTACTTCTTGGTTTTTTTAGAATGGGCGCACTAGCCGATTTTTTTCCATCTTCTGCCATACAAGGTATGTTGGCTGCTATTGGTTTAATTATTTTAGGCAAGCAATTCCATATTATGTTAGCTCACAAGATTAATAGAGCAGACACTATTGATTATCTTTTAGAGATTCCGTACACCATAAATGATGCTATTCACTACGGCAATAAAGGGCTAATTTTTGCTGCCTTGGCAGGTGTTTTAAGTTTAGCCATTATGTTCTTCTATTCTAAAATTAGAAATAAATATTTGCAGCTTATTCCTGCGCCTATGTGGATTGTTATTTTGTCGATAGGATTCAGTTATTACTTTGAATTTGGGCTTCATGAACCTAACCCTATAGCACAAGAATACATGATTGCTGGAATACCGAGTATTCAAAATATAATTGCCGATTTACCAATACCTAATTTTAGTGGTATTTGGAGTTTTTCCTTTTGGGGAAGTGTATTAGCACTAACACTTATTGCTAGTATAGAATCGCTTTTAAGTATTAAAGCTGTTGATAAATTAGACCCTGAAAAACGACGCTCCAATGTTAATAGAGATTTAAAAGCACTTGGTTTAGCAACTGTGGGTAGCGGTTTGTTAGGCGGTTTAAATGTAGTAACCGTAATTGCACGTAGCTCGGTTAATGTTAATCAAGGCGCAAGTAATCGGTCTTCAAACTTTTTCCACGCCCTGTTTTTAGTTTTGTTTATAGTGTTTTTTAGCACGCAGCTCACGCGTATCCCGCTTCCTGCTTTAATGGCTATTTTAGTATATACAGGCTACAAATTAGCATCGCCAAAAGTTATCACTAAAATGTTTTCTATCGGCAAAGAGCAACTTATTATCTTTTTCGTGACGTTAATTGTTACCTTAAAAATTGGTTTAATAACAGGAATCATTGCAGGTGTTTTAACCACGCTAATCATTCATCTAATTATCAATAGAAATTTGGGGTATGGCTTATTTATTAGAAATTTTTTGAAACCAAATGTTTTAATGTTTAAAGAACAAGGTAACAAAGACAATTACTACGTAAGTGTCAAGCATTTTTGCAGCTTTATAAACTATTTCAAATTAAAAAAACATTTGGATGCGATTCCTGAAAACCAAGATGTTATTGTAGATTTTTCACTATGTGATTTTGTTGATGATACGGTTCTGGAAAACATTAACGGCTACCAAGAGTTATTCGCTAAACGAGGTGGGCATTTTGATGTTGTAGGTTTGGACATGCACGACACAGAAACGAAGCATCCTTTTGCTTCAAGGCGTTTATTGCCCGTTCCTAAAATTATAAAAAACAGTCTTACCAGACGTCAAACAAGTATGGAAACTTTAGCCCAAAATAATAGTTTGGAATACAGTCCTAAAAAGGAAAAAGAAATATTGTTTTTAAATAGTTTTCTATTTTTTAGAACAAAGCAGATTAACCATATTTATAATAAGTTATCTCACAAAAATAATGCTATAACCATATTTGATATTGAGTTTTCAGAAGGTGAATTTATTGCCAAAGAAGTGGTTCGTAAAAGCATGCTTCACATCAATTTACAATTTGCTATTCCAGAGTTTACCCTAGATAAAGAAGGATTTCTTGAAAAAGTTTCAGCTTTTGCCGGATTTAAAGATATTCCTATAGAAAATCACGACGACTTTTCTAATCGCTTCTATTTACTTGGAGATAACGAACCTGGTATAGCTAAGTTTTTTAATGATGATGTAACGCATTTTTTTGAAAGTAATCCTTATTATCATGTGGAATCAAACGGAAATGCCTTATTGATTTTTGGTAAAGAACGTTTAGCCAGTACAAAAGAAATAAAAGCTTTATATGATTTTGGTAAGCGTTTAAAGGATGTTATCTCATCTAGCTAAATTTTAAATCATTATTGTCCGACTAAAAATAGTTCGCTTAAAGAAAACCTTTGCGAACCCTAAGTTTTCAGGGCTTATAAAAAAGAGGGGCTTGCTTTTTGCGATTACTGAAAAATTTTATTTTTTAGAAAGTTATGAATTTAAAAATTACTGTTTATCAATTAGTTACAATCAAGTCTTTGTTCTTGGTTCTAACAGCGAAGCGGTCTTGATTCTTTAATCGGACACTATTAATTATTTATGATACATTTCTTAATATATTCTTAACTTTTAATAGAAATAATAATAGATTTCTTAATTTTACATTCCTATGAATTTATTCCCCATAAATGCCGGAAACCTAAAGCTTGATGGTGGTGCTATGTTTGGTGTGGTGCCAAAATCGATATGGCAACGTACCAATCCTGCAGACACCAATAATATGATTGATATTGCTACACGATGTTTACTCATCGAAGACAGTAATCGCCTCATATTAATTGATAACGGTATGGGAAATAAGCAATCTGATAAGTTTTATGGCTACTATTATCCTTGGGGAGATTTTAACTTAGACAAATCCCTTAAAACTAATGGGTTTCATCGTGATGATATTACCGATGTGTTTATGACGCATTTACATTTTGATCATTGTGGAGGTAGTATTCAATGGAATAAAGACAAAACGGGTTACGAACCTGCTTTTAAATACGCCCATTATTGGAGTAATAAAGATCATTGGCAATGGGCAACCCAGCCCAATAGGCGAGAACGCGCATCGTTTTTAAAAGAAAACATTATGCCTATGGAAGAAAGTGGCCAGCTAAAATTCACATCGCTTCCTGAAGATAATTTACTTAAAAATTCTGAGTTAGGTTTCGATATTTTCTTTGCTAATGGACACACTGATAAACAGATGATTCCGCTTATCAAATATCAAGACAAAACTATTGCTTTTATGGCAGATTTGTTACCAACCGCGGGACATTTACCACTTCCGTTTGTAATGGGTTACGACACTAGGCCACTTTTAACTTTAGATGAAAAAGAAGTCTTTCTGAATATGGCTGCAGAACAGAATTACTATCTCTTTTTAGAACATGATGCTCATAATGAAATTATCACGGTGCAAAAAACCGAAAAAGGTGTCCGATTAAAAAATGTTTACACAGCTCAAGATATATTCAATTAAACATATAAATGACTAATTCTATTAACACCATGAGAAGAATTAAAACAATAGCAGCATCTGCTTTTTTATTAGTTTTATTTTTTGGCTGCGGAGGAACGGCGGCTGTTTTATCAACGCCAGTTGAAAATATTGATACATCTCCATTAAAAGTGTCTGAATTAACAGAATACGAAAAACTTAATTGGAGTCATTTAGATTTGGTTAAAGATACTATTCCAGGCATGAGTGTTAATAAGGCTTACTCCGAAATTATTAAAAATAAAAGAGGAAAAACGGTAATTGTAGCAGTTTTAGATTCTGGTATGGATATTAATCACGAAGATTTAAATGATGTGATTTGGACCAATAAAGGTGAAATACCTAACAACGGAAAAGATGATGATAAAAACGGCTATGTTGACGATATTCATGGATGGAATTTTTTAGGAGACGGCTATTACGAACAGTTTGAATATGTTAGAATTTTAGCGAGTGGAAATACTAGCAATCCTGATTATGCTAGAGCCCAGGCAGAATACCAAACAGAATATCAAACTTGGTTGAACAATAAAACCCAATACGATCAAATTTACCAGCAATTTAAAACTGCCGACGATGCTTTAGCAAAATACATAGGTAAAAAAGATTACACCCAAAAAGAGGTCAATGCTATTAAAACAGAAGATCAAGCTTTAAACCAATCTATACAAATTGCACAATATATTTTTAGTAACGGGAAAGACTCTTTGGCTGATGCATTAAAAGAAATCAATGATGGTTTAGTTCAAATTAACGACCGTTTAAACTATAACTTAAATAAAGATTACAAGGGTCGTGTCACTGGTGATAATCCAGAAGATTTGAATGATAAATTTTATGGTGATGGCAATATAAAACCAAGGAAAAAAAGCGAAAGTCATGCTACACATGTTGCGGGTATTATAGCTGCCGAACGCAATAATAAAAAAGGGGTCAATGGTATCGCAAACCATGTTAAGATTATGCCTATTAGAAGCACACCACGTGGTGACGAATATGATAAAGATGTGGTGCTTGCTATTCGTTATGCCGTTGATAATGGCGCCAAAGTAATCAATGCTAGTTTTGGTAAAAGCTTCTCCCCACATAGCGATTGGGTTCGTGATGCTATTGCTTATGCGGGGGAAAATGATGTTGTTTTTGTACATGCAGCAGGAAATGATGGTAAAGATGTAGATGCCAGCCCTAATTTTCCTGATGATAACATAAACGGTCAAGAAGTTTCAGATACCTATATTAGAGTTGCTGCTTTAACACCTAAATATGGATCTAATATGGTAGCAGCATTCTCTAACTACGGAAAGCAAAATGTAGATGTTTTTGCGCCTGGAGAGGGCATATATTCTACAACTCCAGAAAACGAGTATAAAACAGAAGGCGGTACCTCTATGGCTGCTCCAGCAGTCGCCGGTGTTGCGGCATTAATTCGTTCTTATTACCCAGATTTAAGTGCGGCTCAGGTAAAACAAATCATTATGGATTCTGGTTTAGCAATAAAAACTAAAGTCATTGTTGGCGGAGACACTAATGATATCAGACCTTTTTCAGATTTAACAAAATCTTCAAAAATGGTAAATGCGTATAACGCATTAATTATGGCAGCTCAATTGTCAAAACAAAAATAGTCGCAGTTTTCAGTATCCTGTAAGGTTTCAAAAACCTTGCAGATCTCTATTCAAAATCGGACTTAATTTTTAAGTATATCTCTTTTAAAAAACCTATTTTAATTTCAAGTTCTATGAATCGTTTTGTTATTTTTATTTTTTGTTTTTCCTTTTTATGGTCTTGTAGCGCTTCAAAAAATAGTGTCGTTACAGAACCCTCTGTTTTAACACCACCACAAACACCAACAACGCCTTCTTTATTAAAATCTACCTATTGGCAGCAACATGTTGACTATAAAATGGACATTGATATGGACGTAAACACCTATCAATATAAAGGAAAACAAACATTAGTATATACCAATAATTCACCAGATGTATTAAACCGGGTGTATTACCATTTGTATTTTAATGCCTTTCAACCAGGTAGTGAAATGGATGTCCGTTCTCGAACTATTGCAGACCCAGACCGAAGAGTTGGAGATAGAATAAGCAAGCTAAAACCTAACGAAATTGGGTATATAAAAGTGAATTCTTTAAAGCAGAACGGTGTTATTTTAAATCATGAAACGGTTGGTACCGTTTTAGAAGTCGATTTAGCAAAACCTATTCAACCAGGTGAAAAAGTGACTTTCGATATGGTTTTTGATGCCCAAGTACCTGTTCAAATTCGTCGCTCTGGAAGAAATAATGCAGATGGTGTCTCGCTTTCTATGACGCAATGGTACCCTAAATTAGCGGAGTACGATTTTGAAGGTTGGCATGCCGACCCTTATATAGCAAGAGAATTTCATGGTGTTTGGGGTGATTTTGATGTTAAAATCACACTTGATAAAAATTATATTATTGGAGGAACAGGTTATTTACAAAACCCAAACGAAATAGGTTACGGCTATGAAACAGGACCGGTTACACGACCTAATTCTGATAAACTAACATGGCATTTTAATGCGCTAAATGTGCATGATTTTACTTGGGCTGCCGATCCTGATTATCTTCATGATACGGTTCAGGTACCAAATGGTCCATTACTCCATTTCTTATACTCAAATGATAACGATATTATAGAAAACTGGAAAAAAATTCAACCTGAAACGGTAAAAATGATGCAGTTTTTTAGCGAAAACGTTGGTCAATATCCTTATAAACAATACTCTTTTATTCAAGGCGGTGATGGCGGTATGGAATATGCCATGTGTACATTAATTACTGGTGGTTCAAATTACGGTGGCCTTTTAGGAACAGCGGCTCACGAATTGGCACATACTTGGTTTCAATTTTTATTAGCTTCAAACGAAGCAAAACACGAATGGATGGATGAAGGCTTTACAAGTTATATTTCGGCTCTAGCCATGAATTCTATCAGAGAAAATAAAAGGAAAAATCCGTTTTTAGGCTCTTATAGAAGTTATATTCGTTTAGCAAATTCTGGCATAGAACAGCCGTTAACCACGCATGCCGATCGTTATAACTTAAACGCTGCTTACGGTGATGCAGCTTATAGTAAAGGCGCTGTGTTTTTAGCGCAATTAGGTTATGTTATTGGTGAAGAAAATTTAAAAAAAACCATCAAAAAATATTTTGATGATTTTTCATTTAAACATCCAAAACCATTAGATATCATAAGAACTGCAGAAAAAGTATCTGGTTTAGAGTTAGATTGGTATTTAATGGATTTTGCACAAACAACCAATACTATAGATTATGCGGTAAAGTCTATTGAAAACAATACGGTTACTTTAGCGCGTATGGGTTTAATGCCAATGCCAATTGATGTAACTGTTACTTATATTGATGATTCTACTGAAGATTTTTATATTCCATTACAAATGATGCGAGGTGAAAAACCAACCACAGCAACGGTAATTAAAGATTGGGCTTGGGCATATCCAACATATACCTTTCAAACTTCAAAAGATGTGAAATCTGTTGAAATTGATCCAAAAGGATTGATGGCTGATATTTATAAAGAGAATAATAAAAAGTAATATAATTCCTTTTAAAATTTGAGCCACCTTGTTTAAAACGAAGTGACTTTTTTGTTTTATAAATATTTGTTTGATTTTGTATGAGGAATTAAATTCGTTTAAAACCAAACTATTAGAAAATTTAGAAATCATCTTTAGTAAATTAAACTTTAGTACATGACAAAAATTTATAACAGAACTATAAACCGCACAAATATAGCACATTACAGCTTTTTCGTTACGTAGACCTCACAGGTTTTGAAATCCTGTGAGGTCTTTGTTGTCTTGAAATTTAGAGTAGTTTATTTCTCAAAAATAATGTCATGTACTTAAAAAAATTTAACATAAATAAAAACGATTTAATATTTTTGTATTGTTGTATTGTTGTATTGTTATAGCGTCGTGCAATCAGCACACACTAACTTTGTGTTTTACAATTATTGGGGTATGAAAATGTAAAGAATTATGATGGCTCATGGACAAAGTGGAGTTATTTTAACGATTTATCTTTTAAGAGTGATAGTATAGAAAATTTCTTGAAGCCGACCATCCCCGAGGCAAGCCAAAGGGGGTATTTCGCCAGCTTCATTTTAGCCTTGGAGCCAAAAACAGAAATTTTATATTTTGCCCCACCCGGAATTGCGAAAAGGCAATTCCGACCTCCCCAAAGGGGAGATAAATTCGGAAACCCCGAGGTAGAACCGTCGGGGAATTATTTAGATTAAAAATTAAAATGGAAAAGTATTTAGACGCATTTATCAATGCCTTTCAAGGCACAGCAAATTGGACCTGGAAATCTATACTATTTGAAGTGCCATGGTACACCAATTATTTTTATGGACTTATAGCTATCTCACTTTTTGTTTGGCTTTTAGAAATCGCCTTTCCGTGGCGAAAAGAACAAGCTGTTTTTAGACGTGACTTTTGGTTAGATGCGTTTTATATACTCTTTAATTTTTTCATATTCTCGATTGTAATTAGTGGTGTTTATGAGATTTTAGGATTACTTTTTGGCGAAATTAACATTACAGCAAAAAGCCTAGCGATTTTTGACATCTCAAAATGGACACCTTGGTTGCAGTTATTAGTATTCTTTATCATTCTTGACTTTGTACAATGGTTTACGCACGTATTACTGCATAAATATCCTTTCCTGTGGAAGTTTCATAAAGTACACCATAGTGTTAAGGAAATGGGGTTTGCTGCGCATATGAGATACCATTGGATGGAAAATATATTTTATAAACCACTTAAAACTTTTGGTGTTATGATAATTGGTGGTTTTGAGCCAGAACAGGCCTATATCATTCACTTTATAACCATTGCTATTGGTCACTTGAACCATTCCAATATCAAAATTACTTGGGGCCCATTAAAGTATGTTTTTAATAATCCAGTCATGCATTTATACCATCATGCCTATGTATTACCAAAAGGCAAATATGGTGTGAATTACGGAATTAGTTTAAGTCTTTGGGATTATATTTTTAAAACGAATTACATTCCTGAAGATAGTGGCAACATAGAGATTGGGTTTAAAGGTGATGATAAATTTCCGAAAGATTTTATAGGACAAAACACCTACGGTTTTAAAAAGAGTCAGCGTTGATTATTTTAGTTTTAAGATAACCGAATTCCATCAGAATTGCAAAAGTTTGTGGAATACAACACTAATAAATCACAAAATTTCTAAAAATCTTAATACCCAATTTAGATTAATAATTCAAACTCTATTACTCCAACCTTAATACCAAGGCTCTTTTTTATAAATTTTGGTTTTAGCTACGCGCTCTCTATTATTTAACCTTAAATGCGTGCTAGTTATTTGTTTGTTTCTATAGCCTAATAAATGAAACAGGGGTTTTGCCATAAACTTAGCCACAGTTAAGTTTACTTGTAAAACACCTTCGGCTTTACTTACCCAAGAAATTCCTGGTAACATTGCTAACAAGCTATCTGTTTTAATGCGTCTTAATACAGTAGATAATTTTAAGAAAAATGGTTCAATGGGTTTTATAATAAAAAAGCCTTCAGCCCCTCTTTGTTGATATAATGGCATAAATATACTACCATTATAAGGTGCGGCAATTTCAACAGCATTACTCATGGCTAATTTTGTTCCTTTTTTTATATGCTCAAAACTTTTAAACCCATTAAGCATTTTAAAACGTTCATCTTTTTTAATTTTATGAAGATAAATTACTTCATAAACAGTTTTATTTTTATTAGCTTGTTGCTTTAATTGTTCGTGATATTTTGAAAAATTAATTACCGCTTCTTCTTTTAAAATTCCGGAATACACCAAGGTTAAATACACAAAAGCGATACTATTAGTAATCGCTGAAAAATCATCATGTTGTCCAGATTCAAACCCTAAAGACACATATCCCATTTGATTAATATAACTTAGTAATGGTCCGTTTAAATATTCTTCAATACCTAATACGATGGGTATAGGAAATTGTTCTGAAAATTTTCGATTTATTAAAGCGTCATTGATGGTAATAAATGGCAACGTATTGCTAGATGTGGTATGTAAATCTACAAAGTAAAATGGCGGTTGATTCGCTTTTAATAGGTCTTCTAAAACAGTATGTAGCTCTAGCAATTCACCTTCATCAGCATTAAAAGTTTTTTTGTCTTTTATTTTTTGAATTTGCTGCTTGGTCCATAACCTATTCAAATCATCTTTAACAAAACGAATATGCTTTTTTAAAGCTTTCAAATTCCCTGAAATACCATAAATAGTACCTTTTACATAAGCGCTATTAATGCCAGCCAAAGTATCTTTTAAAGCAAAAACACCAGAAGTTTCATTGCCATGAATACCTCCAAAAAAAACAACTGTAGGCCCAGGTTTAGCGCCTTCAATCTTGCCAAGTATTCTATCTACTTTTATACTACTATCCAATGCTTTGTTATATACCTCAATCATACATTAAAATCATTTCGTGTAACTAAACCTATTAGCTTATTATTTTTTACTACAGGTAAACTGCCAATAGCATGAGTTTCCATTAATTTTTTAGCGGTTTCAATTGGTGTATATTCTTCAACAGTAATAATATCTGTTTTCATCAATTTTCCCACGCTATTATGTTTCTTTTCAGATTGGTATAAATAGCCTTCAACATCTGCCCAACTAATTAAACCTAATAACTCGCTTGCTCTATTTATAACAGGCATATGATGAATGTTTTTCCACTTCATAATGTGTAACACTAAGTCGATACTATCTTTTTTATCTACTGAAAAAATATCGGAACTCATAATATGCTTTACAACATACTTTGCTTTAAAACGTGTTTCATCAGTATGATGCAGCATGCCCCAAACTGAAACAGGATAGCCTTTTTCTTGTTTATCATACATATTGGCGGTTAATATCTGCATAGCCTCATAACGTTTATGTGTTTTTAATAAGCCTCTATAGTTTCTAACTAACCACTCTGAACCATTATTACCTCGAATTCTATCTTTTACAATTTTTAAATAAAATTCAGCATCTTTTGGGGTTACACCAACACGATATAAGCCTTTATAAGCCATAGGTAATAGTTCGTCTAAAAGAAGGTCGTGACTTGATATGTATTTTCCATTCCAATAAAACTGTGTTGCCATACCATAACGCGCCGCATTAAAAAAGTTTGTTTTTACATCCTTAAAATCCCATTGCTGATGGATATTTTTGTAATTCTTGGGTTTCCCCATCATGATACCCACCCAGAACATCATATTTGCAATTTCATCTGCGGTTGTAGGGCCAGAGGGAATGTATCTATTTTCAATCCTTAAATTTGGTTTGCCATCCATAACACCATAGCACACTCTATTCCATGGGTACACCGTACCGTTATGCAGCTGCAGCGCTCTAAGCTTTGGCGTTTCGTCGTTTTTAATCATATCTACACTATTGCGTGTAAAATGTGTAGTTAAAAAACTTCTAAATCTAGAAATGTTGTTTTTAAAAATATCGGTAATAGTTCCTCTTTCCCAATCGTTACCAAAACTAACTCTAGATTGTTTTTCATTTAATAAATAAGAATTAGCTCGAGTATCAATACTTTGTGTAAATAGTGCAATTCTGGTTTCGCTCCATAATTCTTTTCCAAAGAGTATAGGAGAATTAGTACATGCGCTTAAAACTGGTCCCGCAATAGCTTGCGCCCAATTATAATTATCTACAAAATCTTTTGGGTTTAATTGTAAATGCATCTGAAAACTAGTGTTGCAACCCTCTAGCATAACAGAATCATGCAGTAAATTAAGCTCATCAACACCCTTTATGTGGATGTCAAAACTTTTTCGCCGACTTTGTTTAAAGGCATCATTTAAAAACGAGTAACGCTCAACATCAGTCATATTTTCTTCACCTACATTATTTACAGATAGTGAAGGTAAAATACCGGTTAGGATGATTTTAATATTTTTTTTAGCCGCTATCTTTTTTGCCTTATCTAAATAGCTATCTAATTGCTTGTGAAGTTGTGAAAAGCAATCCTCCCCGAGCTTAAAGGTATCTAGATTGAGTTCTAAATTATAATTACTGATTTCGGTGGTAAAATGATCGTCATTAATATCTTCTAACAGTTCTAACGACTTGCTTTCTGGTAAAAATTGATCGTTTACCAAACAAAATTCTTGTTCTGCACCAATTCGTAAAGGGCTTTCTTCAATGATGTTCTTTTCAATCATCATATCCAAAGCTTCTATATCGTTTAACAAATGATGAATATAATTAGCTCTATCTTTTTTAGTATTGAGTTTTGTAACATTTAAATTTCCCATGACTATAATCTACATTGGTTTTCAGTGGATTAAATTACTCTGATTTAGGCGTTTTTAATATGATTTTTATCATGTGGAATTCTAAATGGTTAATTGTTATTCCTATTTTTGTATGCATAAATCTTTATATGTCTGCTACTTATTCTAAAAAAGAAAAGCTTAAAAGTAAAAAGTTAATTGATCAGTTGTTTACTGAAGGGCAATCGGTTTCAGTATTTCCATTACGATTAGTTTATTTATCCACACCATTTGAAGATCATGTTATTGCAAAAACAGGCGTATCTGTAAGTAAACGAAATTTTAAAACCGCAGTAGACAGAAATAAGATAAAGCGTTTGTTAAGAGAAGCTTACCGCCTAAATAAAGCTGATTTTTTTAACAATTTAACAACACAACATGCGTTTATGATTTTGTACATTGGCAAAGATAAACCCACATTTACCCAAGTTGAAACCATAATGAAAATGCTGTTTGAAAAGTTTTCAAGCAAAGTTTCAGAAAAATAAATTAACATGAGAAACTTACTGAGAAAGAAAATCATAATCCCAATATTAGCAGCTGTTGTATTCTTTTCAGCTACAGCATTTAAAAATGATTTTTTTGAAATCGCTAAACAGATAGAAATTTTTACCACGTTGTTTAAAGAATTAAACATGAATTATGTGGATGAAACCAATCCTGGTGATTTAATGGATACAGCCATAAAAAGCATGTTGGCAGATTTAGATCCATATACCAACTTTATGAACGAGCAAGATGTTGAAGCTGCCAGAATAAACAATACAGGCGACTATACAGGCATTGGCGCAAGAATAAAGACGCAAAAAGATAAGTTAGTTGTTGTGGAGCCTTACAAGGGTTATCCGGCTGACAAAGCGGGCCTAAAAGCGGGTGATGAAATTATAAAAGTTGGAACTATTTTAGTTGAAGATTATGATGATCACGCGGGTGATTTATTAAGAGGCGTCTCTGATTCTTCGGTTGAAGTGACTTACAAGCGCCAAGGAAAAACACAAACCGCAACCATAAAACGTGCTGAAGTTGAAATTAAAGCAGTGCCTCATTTTTCAATGATAAATGATAAAACAGGTTATATTGTTTTAAGTAGATTTAGTAGAAAAGCCCATGCTGAAACTAATTACGCCTTACGCGATTTAAAAGCTCAAGGTGCTGAACGTATTATTTTAGATTTACGCGGAAACCCTGGCGGATTGGTTAATGAGGCTATTAAAATTGTAAATCTTTTTGTACCCAAAGGGCAATTGGTAGTTACCACAAAATCAAAAGTTAAAAAGTATAACCGAACTTATATCACACAAAACGAACCTATTGATGCTGAAATTCCTTTAGTTATTCTCTTAGATGGCAGTAGCGCATCGGCTAGTGAAATTGTTTCTGGTGCATTACAAGATTTAGACCGCGCCGTAATTGTAGGTTCAAGAAGTTTTGGTAAAGGTTTAGTGCAGCGCCCAAAACAATTAACTTACGGAACACAGGTAAAAATTACTATTTCAAGATATTACACACCTTCAGGTAGATGTATTCAGTCTTTAGATTATTGGAATAGAAATGAAAAAGGTGAGGCGGTTAAAGTAAAACAAGAGAATTACAACGCTTTTAAAACCAAAAATGGTAGAAAAGTATTTGATGGCGGTGGTGTGTTTCCTGATGTTCTTGTAGGGTCAAACAAAATCTCACCAATTACAACAGCTATTGTAACCAATGACTTAATTTTTGACTACGCTACCAATTATTATTACAATCACGAATTTGATGATATTAATAATTTAAAGCTTACTGATAAAGATTTTTCAGCCTTTAAAAACTATTTAAATATAAATAATTTCTCTTTTGAAACCGATACTGAAAAGGCATTAAAAAAAGCGTTTGAAACAGCTAAAAAAGAAGAACTCAATGATGATATAGAAAATGATTTCAACACTCTGATTTCTAATTTAAATACATCTAAAACCAATGTTATAGATGAAAATAAAGATTATTTATTAGAATTGTTAACGGAGGATATCGTGAAACGTTATGTGTACAGAGAAGGCTTGTATGAGTATTTTGAAATGCATGATACCAAAATCAAAAAGGCAACAGATATACTTAGCAACCCAACCACTTATCAAGGTTATTTGAAATAAAAGGGGTTTATTTTTAAAACTATTAGCTTAAAACACAGCTTTTTATTCAGTTTGGTGGTTTATATGAAACCCCATACATATAGGCTTGTGGCATGGTTTTAGATTAAAAATAGTATATTTATCCCCTATTCAATGCCCTACTATGAATAAATTATTGGTATTAATATTAATTACTTTCAGCAGTGTTTTTGCTTTTTCTCAAAATGAACTAACACATGAAGTTTATTTTGATACAGATAAATACGATGTTCCAAACACGGAAGAAAATCGTTTGTTACTATTTATTTCTACTTTAAACGATATTGATATTGAATCCATTTCTATATTTGGTTTTTGTGATGATAGAGGCGCAGATACTTATAACTTAATATTATCTCAACAACGAGCAGATGCTATTAAAGCCATTTTTGCTAATAATGAAATAAGCGAAACATTAATAACCAATGTAGATGGTAAAGGCGAAATACTTCTTAAAATAGTTGAAGAAGAAAATCTTTTAAAAATAAGAGGATTAAATAGAAAAGTTGAGATTATAGTAAAACCCAAGCCGCCTAAACCCAAAGTTGTAAAAATTTTAAAGGAAAAAACACCTAAAGACAAGGATGTTGTAGACCTCATAAAAGAAAGCGCTAAAGGCGATAAAATTTTATTTAAAAACATCTTGTTTAAAACAGGATACCCAACCGTAACATCAGATTCTAAAAAAACTTTAGAATCTATTGCGAAAGCACTTTTAGAGCGTGATGATATTTATTTTACTATTCAAGGGCATGTGTGTTGTACCCAATTCTCTAGAGATGCGGTTAATAGAAAAACTAAAAAACGAAATTTATCTGAAGCTAGGGCCAAATATGTTTACGATTATTTTGCGAAGAAAGGCATAGATAAAAAACGTATGCGTCATTTAGGTTTACGTAGAAAATTTCCGCTAGGAGGCGACCCTCAATTTGATAGACGCGTAGAAATACTCATTACTTATGTGGGCAACCAAGCTAAATAAACTTTAATGTGCTTCAAAACCAAGTTTATTATAATTAGTTTCTGTTTTATTTCTTTTAACAGCCTGTGTCAAAATACATTTGTTCCCGACGATAATTTTGAACAAGCTTTAATAGATTTCGGTTTTGATACGGCGCCCTTAGATGATAATGTACCGACTTCAAACATTAGCAATATTACAGATTTAGATATTGCAAGTAGAAATATTACAGATTTAACTGGTATTGAAGATTTTATAAGCTTAACTAATTTAGACTGTTCTGATAACCAAATAACCCTTTTAAACATCTCTCAAAACACAAATTTAATAGAACTGTATTGTAGCGCAAATCAATTAATAAATTTAGATGTTACCAATCTTTCAAACTTAGTAAGATTATGGTGTTTTAGTAATCAATTATCAAACTTAAATGTATCTCAAAATCCCGGTTTAATTTCTTTGCGTTGCGAAAACAATCTTTTAACAAACCTAGATACTACTAATAATTCAATCTTAAATGTTTTAGTTTGTGAACAAAATCTAATTACCACCATTGATGTTTCAAATAGTGTTGGTTTAAATAGATTTCAATGCGGAAATAATTTATTGACTAGTTTAGATGTTAGTAGTAATACTAACTTATCTTATTTATCGTGTGAACAAAATCAGATAACAGATTTAAACCTTACCGATAATAGTCGTTTAGCTGTTTTAATATGTTTTAATAATGAATTAACAGCGCTTAATCTTTCTCAAAATTCTAGTCTAACAGGTTTAGAATGTGAGCGTAATAAGTTATGCAGTTTAAATTTAAAAAACGGAAACAACAACAATATGGTTTTAGTTGATTTTGATTCAAATCCAGATTTAAATTGTGTTGTTGTAGATGACCTTAACGGAAATCGTTCATTATGGGAGCCTGCTTTTTTTCCAAATTATGTAGATACAATTAATGATTGTAATCTTGTAGTTCCTGTTGATTCATTAGAAAACGTGATTGGAACAGCTTATACATTACCAATACTAAGCAGTGGTAATTACTTTACAGAATCTAACGGAATGGGAACAGCTTTAAACCCTGGGGATGTTATAACCACTTCGCAAACCATTTATATTTTTAATAAATCCACTTGTAATAGCAACGAAAGTAGTTTTACTGTAATTATTAATAATGAGGATTATTTTATACCAAAATATTTTACGCCTAATAATGATGGCGTAAACGATGTATGGCAGGTTTATGATAGACTAAACCTTATAAACAATATTAGTATTTATAACAGACACGGCAAACTTTTAAAATTTTTACCAAATAGTGCTTCAGGTTGGGATGGTACTTTTAATGGTGAATTACTGAGTAGTGGGAGTTATTGGTATGAAATTATTTTAAACTCGCGAGAAGTTTTACGAGGCTATTTTGCTTTAAAACGTTAATGTAAATGTCAGGTTGAGCGCAGTTGAAACCTATTTGCTTCTAAAAATTTTAAATTATTCTTTTACCATAGCTATATGTGGAATATCATCTTCAAGATAGGCCTCGCCTACTGCTTTAAACCCTAGATTTGTATAGAATTTTTTTAGATAACATTGCGCTGAAATTTTTATTTCCGAAGTGTTAAAATGATTTTTTATAGCTTTAATTGATGCTTCCATAATATCGTAGCCATACTTAAATTGCCTTTCATTTTTAGCCACTACTACCCTTCCAATACTAGTTTCTTCAAAATAATCTCCTGATTTAAAAATACGTGTATAAGCAACTAATTTTTCGTCTTTAAAACCTAAAACATGAAGCGCTTTTTCATCTTTTCCATCAATATCTTGATATACACAATCTTGTTCTACCACAAATACCTCACTGCGTAATTGTAACAAATAATACAACTCATGTTTTGTGAGTGCTTCAAAAGATTTGACTTTAATTTCTAACATAATTTATTAAATAAATATCAGCCACTAATTCACGAATGTTTATATCTTGTTTTTGTTTTCAGACCTGTCAGGTTTTGAAAACCTGACAGGTCTTTCGTGGCAAATTTTAAAAATGAGATTTCCTTCTTCACGGAAATGAAAAAATTATTAATTTAATCTTGTACAATAACATCTTTAGCATCGTCTTTTCCATATTCTGGTTGAATATTTACATGATTGATATCGTATTTGTGAAATACTAAATCTTCTATCTCGTGTAAAATGATATCAAATTCTGATAAGGTAATATCTTCACTAAAATCAATATGTGCTTCTAAATGAATTTCTTCTTCATTTAATTGCCAAACATGAACATGATGCACGTTTTTTATACTTTTAAATGCATTTATTTCATCCACTATTTTTTTTATAGGAACGGTATCTGGAGTGAATAACATGAGTACTTTTGTAGAATCTTTCAATAAATCAAAACCCATCCAAATTAAATATAATGCAATAGCAAAAGTAAGCACACTATCCACCCAATAGAGTTGATAATATTTCATTAATAAGCCGCCAATTAAAACCGCTACACTTGCCATCATATCGGTTAATAAATGCAGGTAGGCGCTTTTCATATTCATATTAGCTTCAGAATCTTTTTTTAATAAAAGAACACTTAATCCGTTAGCAATAATACCTAAAAGCGATAACCAAATAACTAAATTAGATTCTATTTCTTGTGGGTTTTGAAATCTTTTAATAGCTTCAATAATTAATAAAACAGCAACTATTATTAAGGTTGATGCATTAATGAATGCAGCTAATATTTCAGCACGTTTATAACCAAAGGTACGGTGAAAAGATGCTTGTTTTTTTGCTAATTTGTTTGCAGCATAACTTACTACCAAAGAAATAACATCGCTAAAATTATGAAGCGCATCACTTAAAAGTGCTAAACTACCAGAAAGTATCCCTCCTATTACTTGTGATACAGTAATAAGAATATTAAGTAAAATAGATATAAAAAGATTACGACCTTTTAAGTCGTTGTGTGAATGCGTGTGGTTATGAGAATGATGGTGTCCCATTTATACCAATTTAAATATATAGTAATGCATAAAGAAATTGAATTATTTTTAGTTAAAATAAGGCAAAAATCTAAATCATAGCCTTAGTTATGGTTTCTATTTTTAAAAAAATTATCTGAGTACATGACAAAAATTGATAATATATCGGATGTCAATCTGAGCGCAGTCGAAGACATTGGAAATATCGTATTCAAAAGCATTTCGACTGCGCTCAATGTGACACTTTTATATTTTTGTCATGTACTAAACAAAATTATAGATAAAAAGAAACGATTTATATGTGTTAATATATATATTGATGGTATTAGCAAGATAACGGAATTTTATCTATTCTTTTTTGGTGACGACCGCCTTCAAATGCTGTGTTTAAAAAAGTTTCAACCATTTCTACAGCTTGAGGAATAGCAGTATATCGTGCAGGAATACATAATATATTTGCATTATTATGTTTTCTTATTAACTCAACTATTTCTTTATTCCAACATAAACCAGCACGTATTTTTTGGTGCTTATTAGCTGTCATAGCAACACCATTTGCGCTTCCGCAGATTAGAATTCCAAAGTCCGCTTTATTAGTTTCAACATCTTCTGCAACAGGATGCCCAAAATCAGAATAATCAACACTATCATTAGCATCTGTACCGTAATTATTAACGGTAATTCCTTTTGATTCTAATAATGCTTTTATAGCAAATTTATAGTCGGTTCCGGCGTGATCGTTTCCTATAGAAATTGTCATAATATTATTGTATAATTATAAAAGCATAAAGGTAGTAAATATATCATTATTGTCCAGTAAAGAATCAAGACCACTTCGTTGATAGAACCAACCTGCCTACCGACAGGCAGGGAACAAAGACTGGATTATAACTAGCTGATAAACAGTTTTATTTTTTTTTAAATTTTTCTATAAAAATTAGCTGAGTACATGACAAAAATTGATAATATATCGGATGTCAATCTGAGCGCAGTCGAAGACATTGGAAATATCGTATTCAAAAGCATTTCGACTGCGCTCAATGTGACACTTTTATATTTTTGTCATGTACTAAAGAAAATTATTTAAAATAATATATTATTATACTTTTTTAATATTGTAATATCATATTATTATACTTTTTTGATATTATAATATTATTTTATTATATATTTATATAGATAATATTTCAAAATCATGATTAAAAGACAACTACACCAAGAACTAACAAATCTACTTTTTAAAGGGAAAGCTATTCTTATTTTTGGTGCTAGACAAGTAGGGAAAACGGTATTGATTAAAAAGACTATTAAAGATAAATCTTATTTATGGCTAAATGGAGATGAACCAGATATCCAAGTCTTACTTGAAAACATGACTTCAGACAGATTAAAAACCATTATTGGTAAACATAACATATTAATTATAGATGAAGCGCAAATGATCCACAACATTGGCTTACTTATTAAACGTATGGTTGATAATTTTCCAGAAATTCAAGTTATTGCTTCCGGTAGTAGTGCTTTTGAATTGGTAGACAAAACCAAAGAATCCATGGTTGGAAGAAAAGAAAAATTACAACTTTATCCTTTAACGTTTTCCGAAATGGTTACACATACTAATTTTATTGAAGAATCAAGATTAATGCCCCATCGTTTAATTTATGGTTATTATCCAGAAGTAGTTTCTAATCCTGGAAAAGAGGAAAAAATTCTAAACGATTTAGTCGAAGCCTTTTTATATAAAGACATCCTTAATCTTGAAGGTATAAAAAAATCAGCAACCCTTCAGCGCTTGGTTCAAATGCTTGCTTTTAGGATTGGTAGTGAAATCAACTATTCATCTTTAGGAAATGATTTAGGTATCAATAGATTAACTGTTGAAAAATACATTGATATTTTAGAAAAGAATTTTATCATATTCAGTCTTAATGCATTTAGTAGAAATCTAGACAACGAACTAAAAAAAGGCAGAAAGGTATATTTTTGGGATTTAGGTCTACGCAACCGCATTATCAAAAATTTTAAACCTATTGAGTTTCGAGATGATGTTGGCGCGCTATGGGAAAATTTTATTATTAGTGAGCGAAAAAAGAAATTAGCTTTTAATAACAATTTTTCCGATACTTATTTTTGGAGAAACACCCAACAAGCAGAAATTGATTACTTAGAAATTAAGAACCAAGATATTAATGCTTATGAAATTAAATACAATCCTAATAAAAAAGTGACTTTCACAAAATCATTTACCAATAAATATTTACCTAAAACCACACAAGTTATTCATAATCAAAACTATTGGGAGTTTTTACTCTAATACCAAATAACTTTATTTACCAACAGCAAAAATGTTTATTACTCTTGATATAAATATTAGTAACTTGTTAATAAGTGTGCATTAGTTTTTATAAGAAAAACATTGAATATCTATTTAATTTTTCAATCAAAAACCTACGGTTAACATGCAAATAAGTTAGCGTAAATTTTTAGTTAAGTTATAAGCACAAGGATGTATGGTTGTGAGTTATATAAAATGTAATACTTATTAAAAATTGTTGCTAATATAAGTTGCTAACAGTTGTTAATAGTATTTCTAAAAAGGCTCAAATTAAACGAGTTAACTATTTATAAACTGTTCACTTCATATCAACAACATTCCATAAGATATATATCAAAGTAAAGTTCAATAAAGTTATACCGCTATTCACAAGCTATAATAACCACCATTTATTTTTTTAAATTTAAAAGAAAAATTAATTATGTAATATATAATGTGGATAACTTTGATTTAACATTATAAAAACATGATTTAAAATTTAAGTTGTAGCTTTGCACCTGGTAATAAACATCTTCTCCTTACAATTACCTTAAAAATAACCGAATTTCACTTAACTTTAGAAATTCAATATGATTACAATAATTACATGACAAGAAAGAAAAAATCGAAATCCAATAAAGGGATTTCCAACTTAACAAATACAATCTTAAGTATATTAAAAAAAGAAAGAAATCAAAGTTTTAACTACAAACAAATAGCTGCTAAACTCGGTGTTAATGATGCTAGCAGCCGAAATCAAATCATAAAAAAATTAAAAGATCTACAAGGAAAACAAGAGATTGAAGAAGTTGAACGTGGTAAGTTTAAAGCCATTGTAAATACCGAATATCACACCGGTAGATTAGATTTAGCCGCCAAAGGAAATGGTTACATCATTTGTGAAGATTTTGCTGATGATGTATTTATAGCATCCAATAATATAAACAAAGCGTTACATGGTGATGAAGTAGAATTTTATGCTTACAAACGCAGAAACCGAGGTAAGTTAGAAGGCGAAATTACTAATGTAATAAAACGTGCAAAATCAGAATATGTTGGTGTTATTCAAATTCATAACAAAAAGAATTTTGCTTTCGTAGTTCCAGATAGTAATAAAATGCAGACAGATATTTTTGTGCCTATTAACAAAATTAATAAAGCTAAGGATGGCGATAAAGTATTAGTAAAACTTGAAGATTGGCCAGAAAAGGCAGATTCACCTCATGGAAAAGTGATTCAAGTACTTGGGAGACCAGGTGAGCACAATACAGAAATTCACGCGATTTTAGCGGAATATGGTTTACCAATGGAATTTCCGCATGAAGTTGAAGATTTTGCAAACGGAATTGATACGACGATCACAAAAGAAGAAATAGCAAAAAGACGCGATATGCGTAAGGATTTAACTTTTACTATAGATCCAAAAGATGCTAAAGATTTTGATGATGCACTTTCTTTTGAAATTTTAGATAATGGTTTACTCGAAATAGGAATTCATATTGCCGATGTATCACATTATTTACAAGAAGGTACTGTTTTAGATAACGAGGCTTACGAGCGTGCTACCTCAGTTTATTTAGTAGATAGGGTTGTTCCTATGCTTCCTGAGGTATTATCAAACAACGCCTGTTCATTACGTCCACATGAAGAGAAATTAACCTTTTCAGCTGTGTTTCAAATGAATGATAAAGCAGAGATTAAAAACCAATGGTTTGGTCGTACAGTAACTTATAGTGATGCGCGTTATGCTTATGAAGAAGCTCAAGCTGTAATTGAGTCAAAAACCAATACTATTCCTGCAGAAGTATCATTAACAGGAAAAGCATATCAAACGGATCAAAAATTAGCAGATGCCATATTAAAAATGGATGATTTAGCTAAAATTATGAGAGGGCAACGTATGCGCGATGGTGCTATTTCTTTTGATAAAGTTGAAGTGAAATTCGATTTAGATGAACATTCAAATCCTGTTGGTGTATTCTTTAAAACAAGTAAAGATGCTAATAAATTGATAGAAGAATTCATGTTGCTAGCCAATAGAAAAGTATCTGAATTTATCGGAAAACAATCACCAAAAAAGACGTTTGTTTATCGTGTACATGATGAACCAGACGAAAGTAAACTAGCAGCATTACAAAATGTAGTTGGTCGCTTTGGTTATAAACTTAATTTTAAAGATAGAAAAAGCACAACCGCTTCTTTAAATAATTTATTACAAGACGTTGCTGGGAAAAAAGAGCAAAATTTGGTAGATACTTTAACTATACGAAGTATGAGTAAAGCAGAGTATACCACACGTAATATAGGACATTATGGTTTAGCCTTTGCTTATTACAGTCATTTTACATCACCAATTCGTCGCTATCCAGATGTGATGGCGCATCGCTTATTACAATTGTATTTAGATGGTGGAAAATCTGCTAATGAAGACGTTTACGAAGATAAATGTAACCATTCTAGTAATATGGAAGGTTTAGCTACTCGGGCAGAGCGAGATTCTATTAAATACATGCAAATTCGTTTTATGGAGGATCATAAAGATGAAGAATTTGTTGGTGTAATATCAGGAGTTACCGATTGGGGAATTTATGTTGAAATAATTTCAAATAAATGTGAAGGTATGGTAAGTGTTCGTGACATGAATGATGACCATTATGCGTTTGATCAAGATTTATATGCTATGGTTGGTAGAAGTAATGGAATGGTATATCAACTTGGTGACGAAGTTGTAGTGAAAGTTAAAAATACCGATTTAGTTAAAAAGCACTTAGACTTTAATTTACTAGGAAAGCCTCAATAATAATATTATAATTATTTTTTGGGCGTTACCCTTAGGGTCGGGCTTTTCGGTAGTCGCTTCCCGATTAAAAATCGGGAGAGCTTCAATAAATACCTCAATCCTTAACCGCGGGTTCGTCGGCAATTTACAGTAAACAGTTTGCAGGTCTTTTTAACATATTTAAATACGGCTCGGTTTCCCCTCCTTGGAGGGGATTAAGGGGTGGGTGAAAACGTGTATTATAATTCTCGTAATATTTATAAATCATATTTAACCTTTAGATAATACAAAATCAAAAACCATGATATTAACCACAACAAATACAATTGAAGGACATAAAATACAAGATTATTTAGGTATAGTTACAGGTGTATCGGTTAATGTTAAAACGTCGTTTTCTTTTAAAACAGAAAAAAATAAAGTACTTTATAACGATTTTATTAATAAAGCAAAAGAAGATGCTTTTCAAGATTTGAAAGCAAACGCCATTAAATTAAAAGCAAATGCTATTGTGGG
>NZ_CAXBLF010000031.1:0-41562 GCF_963976535.1 uncultured Algibacter sp.
TTACATTCTTAAAAATAATAGTATTTTTATCAACTGAATTTCCTTAAGAATAAATGTCAAAACCAATTAAAATAATTGAATGCCCGCGTGATGCCATGCAAGGTATAAAGCAATTTATCCCTACTGAGCAGAAAGTACAATACATTCAGTCTTTATTACGTGTAGGTTTTGATACGATTGATTTTGGAAGTTTTGTGTCACCAAAGGCCATTCCGCAAATGGTTGATACTGCCGATGTTTTGTCGCAATTAGATTTAAGTAAAACTACAAGTAAGCTTCTAGCCATTATAGCCAACACAAGAGGTGCGGAGGATGCTTCCAAACATACAGCAATTGATTATTTAGGTTATCCGTTTTCAATTTCAGAAAACTTTCAGATGCGTAATACACACAAAACCATAGCACAATCTGTTATTACACTTTCTGAAATATTAGAGATTGCTAACAAAACCAACAAAGAAGTTGTGGTTTACATTTCGATGGGCTTTGGAAATCCTTATGGAGATCCTTGGAATGTTGATATCGTTGGAGAGTGGACAGAAAAATTAGCTAATATGGGCGTGAAAATATTATCGCTTAGCGATACTGTAGGAACTTCAACCCCAGAAAGCATAGATTATCTATTTTCAAATTTAATTCCTAAATACCAAAATATAGAATTCGGTGCACACTTGCATACAACGCCAACAACTTGGTTTGAAAAAGTTGATGCCGCTTACAAGGCAGGATGTCATCGTTTTGATGGTGCCATTCAAGGTTTTGGTGGCTGCCCCATGGCAAAAGATGAGCTTACTGGTAATATGCCCACCGAAAAGTTATTATCATATTTTACTTCACTCAGTAAAAATAGTTTGAACGCACTTAGTTTTGAGAGTGCTTATAACGAAGCTTCAAAGATTTTTAATTCCTATCATTAATCAAAAAAGAGCTCAGCACATGACAAAAATTAAATAGTGTCGCATTGAGCGCTCCCGATAGCTCGGGACGAAATGCTTTAAAAACAATATTTCCAATGTCTTCGACTGCGCTCAGACTGACATCTGGGATATTAACAATTTTTGTCATGTACCAAAAAAAAGAGCCAGTATTTAAATAATGACTCTCTTTTCTAATTTATACTTTAGTGTTAAAATCTAAACTCTAATCCTGCGTAAGTTCCAAAAGGATGTCCTGGGCGTAAACCATCAGGAACTCTGGAAACCGCATAGGTTTCATCTAGCAAATTGATAATATTTCCTGTTAAGCTCAAGTTTTTTGTAAAGTGATATTTTCCAGAAAAATCAATAATAAAGTTTGACGTCACCCCATTTGCATTTGTAATAGTTTCTGTTCCCGCTAAGGTTCTAAAAGCACCATTTAAACGTCCGTTTAGGTTGAGTTCAAATTTTGCATGTTCTAAAGAAATGGATGTATTAAATTGATGTTTGGCAATGTATGGCAATTCATCGCCAGCTGTAACCTCACCCCATAAACTATCGTCACTCCCAAAACTATTTAAAAACTTGGTATCTGTAAGGGTGTAACCAAAAGTTACTGGAAGGGCAAATGCAGTATTTTTACTTAGCAAATCGTAATTTAAAAGTAATTCAATACCTCTTACGGCTACTTCACCAGCATTAAATTGATCTAAAGATCCGGTTCCACCAGTTGCAGCTAAATCGCTTCCCAATAAATTGCTGTAATCGTTATAAAAACCAACAACCTCACCTCTTAGTCCACCTATGTTAAAACGAGATCCTAACTCGTAATTAATGCTTTCTTCTGCTTTTTGGTCAGGTTGATTTCCCGGAGGCGAAAACCCTTTATGTACACCACCATAAAATGTGGTATTTGGGTTTATTTTGTAATTGAAACCAATTCCAGGAATAAAGATGTCTAATTTATTTTCCCTTGTAGATAAATCATTTCCTGTTCTGCTAGAATCATTTTTGCCAAAATCTTCTCTATTTAAAACCATGTTTTCATAACGAATACCCGGAGTTAGTGTTAAGTTTCTGTATTTCAATTTATACAATACAGATCCTGCAAAGGCATTGGCACTACTAATTCTATTGGCATCACTACCTGGGTTTCCTTTAGTGGTTAAATTCATTTCGCCATTTACAATGCTAAACCCATCTACCCATTGAAAACGGTCTTCTTCATCGTAATGGTAACGCAATCCAATTTCTATATCATGAAATACATTGGCAGTTGTCCAATGGTAATCGATTTTTGTTTGAACCCCCTTTGAGGTATATGCTCTATTATTTGCTTTAACAAGAAGCGCATCACTATCAGAATTTGATGTTCCATTTATAATATCAAAGTAATTAGGATAATCTTCGGGAGTGTTTATAATGGATGCAATACCAACTTTGTCTCCATTAAAAACGGCATCGTTTAACTTATACCAGTTTCTTGAAAAGCCATTATAATATGCATTTGTAGTAATTCTGAATTGTTTCGAAAAATCGAGTTTGTGCGTTATTGCAAATTGAATATGATCATTCGTCAATTTATCTTCCTGGGAACTAGCATATCGACTAAAAGGATTAGTCTCAAAATCATTCTGTGTAAGCCCTAAATAGGTTTCATTTGAAACTTCATCAGAGTATTGAAATTTGAATTCAAGGGTTTGTTTAAATGTAGCTTCGGGGTTAGAGTTTAATCTAAATTTGGTAACAACATCATTCTTATCAAAACCTGTATTATTTCCATCTGGTAAGTTTTTAAAACCATCAGAATTGAAGTTTAGATATTCAATAGAATATCCGAAATTTTGTTTGCTATCTCCAACTTTAGCATGTAATTGCCCTGTATTAAAACTACCGTAGCTAGCTTTAATTGTACCAGCAAAAGTGTTAGGGATTTGAGTGCTAACTAAATTTATAGCACCACCAGTTGTAAAAGGGCCGTATTGTATTTGGCTACTTCCCTTTAAAATTTCTACAGCTTGCATTCTAGCAACAGAAGGAAAATAATAAGCCGCTGGAGCACTGTAAGGTGCAGGTGCAATTAAAACCCCATCTTCCATTAATGATATTTTGGCACTTCGCTCTGGCGATGTACCACGTAAGCTTATATTGGGGCGCAAACCAAAACCATCCTCTTCGTAAATATTTACACCGGGTACGGTTCTCAATAAACGATTAATATCTGCGTAATTAAATTTTTCTAATTCTTGTGGGGAAATGTAATATGAAGACCCTGTTCTGTTTTTTGCTTCATACTTACTTCCGAAAATAACTTGTGCGTTTATTATAACTTTATCAAGTTTTTGTATAGAGTCGTTTTTAGTTTCTTTTTGTGTTTCTTGTGCAAAAGAAATTACTGTTATTAGTAGGAAAAATAAGGATACTTTGAGTTTCATTTTATTTAGACTGATTAAAAATAAGGTTTTAAATTCAGTCGCAAATTTACACATCAATTTTAATTAGGCAAAGTTTATTTAGAATAAATATAAATAAAATTTATAACACTTTGAAGTTCAAATATTTGTATTTCAAAAAATATTTTAGTTGTTAAACGATTAAAGAATACTGTATTAAATCTTAACATTTACCTAACCAGATTATAACATTAAAGTACTAATTATTATTCATATTTAAAGTAAGTATCAACATATTATTTTGCATAAAAATAATTTTTATCTCTTGTTAAATTAAATTCTTCAAGATATAGATATTATGATTAATACTTAATTATTTAGTCGTATATTTGCACGCAATTATAACTATAATTGCATCATGATTGCACATCAAGATAAAATACTAGGAGAAGGTTTAACCTATGACGACGTTTTATTAGTTCCAGCTTTTTCTGAAGTGCTTCCTCGAGAAGTAAATATTCAAACAAAATTTACCCGTAACATCACTATAAACGTGCCTATTATTTCGGCAGCTATGGATACGGTTACGGAAAGTAAAATGGCTATTGCCATGGCACAAGAAGGAGGTATTGGTGTGTTACATAAAAACATGTCCATTGAAGCTCAGGCACTAAAAGTTAAAAAAGTTAAGCGTGCTGAAAGCGGCATGATTATAGACCCCGTTACTTTACCACTTACAGCAAAAGTAAAGCATGCTAAAAAGTATATGACAGAATATAGTATTGGCGGCATTCCTATTGTAGATGAAGAAGGGACTTTAAAAGGGATCGTTACAAATCGTGATTTGCGATTTGAACATGATAACAAGCGACCAATAACTGAAGTAATGACCAGTGAAAACTTGGTAACGGCCGCAGTTGGAACCTCTTTACAAGATGCTGAAAAAATACTGCAACAATACAAAATTGAAAAGTTATTAATTGTTGATGATAACTTTAAATTATCAGGGTTAATTACCTTTAGAGATATTACAAAGCTTAGTCAAAAACCAAATGCTAATAAAGACGAATATGGTCGTTTACGAGTTGCTGCAGCCATTGGAGTAACTGGAGATGCATTTGAAAGAGCAGAAGCTTTAGTAAAAGCAGGTGTGGATGCTGTTGTTATTGATACAGCTCATGGGCATACCAAAGGTGTGGTTAGTGTGCTTAAAGATATTAAATCAAAGTTTCCTCAACTAGATGTTGTTGTTGGTAATATAGCGACTGGTGCAGCTGCTAAATATTTAGTGGAAGCTGGTGCTGATGCTGTAAAAGTTGGTATTGGTCCAGGTTCTATATGTACGACACGTGTTATAGCTGGTGTAGGGTTTCCGCAATTTTCGGCGGTATTGGAAGTTGCAGCAGCTATTAAAGGTTCAGGTGTTCCAGTAATTGCAGATGGTGGTATTCGCTATACAGGTGATATTCCAAAGGCTATTGCAGCAGGAGCAGATACGGTGATGTTAGGCTCGCTTTTAGCAGGTACCTTAGAATCTCCAGGAGAAACTATAATTTACGAAGGACGAAAGTTTAAATCGTATCGTGGGATGGGTTCTGTAGAAGCTATGAAAGAAGGTAGTAAAGACCGTTATTTTCAAGATGTTGAAGATGATATTAAAAAATTAGTTCCGGAGGGCATAGTAGGTCGAGTACCATACAAAGGTGATTTATTTGAGAGTATTCATCAGTTTATTGGTGGTTTACGAGCAGGTATGGGCTACTGCGGCGCAAAAGATATTGAGACTTTAAAAGAAACTGGGCAATTTGTAAAAATTACAGCAAGTGGAATAAATGAAAGTCACCCGCATGATGTAACTATTACTAAAGAGTCTCCTAATTATTCAAGGTAATTAGGGTTAAATTTTATAACAGAAAAGCTATACTTTTTTAGTGTAGCTTTTCTGTTTTTGGGAAGTTTGTTTAACGGTCTTGTGTATGAAACGTAGCGTGTAAAAAGACGCTAACTTTTCGGATAAACACAGAGCCGAATTTTTATGTTTTGTTTTTATTTTAAAATCCAAATTTAAAAATTTGGCGGTCTTACTAAATAAGCAAATACTTCTCGGAAAGTCTATAATAGCTATGTTTTATGAGCGGTGTTGGCAGTAGTTATTCTGTTTTCAGTCCTTAATTAAAAATTTAATTGTTGATTGATGTACTTTCTTGTCCGTTGCTAATTCAAAATGATTAGCATCTTTGATTTCCAAATACTCTCCTTGAGGTAAAGTTTGAGCTACTTTATGTCCTTTCCCTAGGACTAAATCCAATTCGCCACTTATTATCAAAGTTGGGACTTCAATTTCAGCAGCACTTTGTACTGTGAGAGGTGGATACTTTCCAAGACTCATAGCTATCATAGATTCCCTATCTAACCCAACTTCATTTAGAAAAGTCCAATATGCAGAAATATGACTTGGTAATTGGCTTGGGAAGCTGTCATATGAAAATACTTTTGCAAATCCTGATATAATATTTCCTAGAATCAATGGTGGAATTCCAATCAGTCCATCACCAGTTGCCATCAAAACCGCTTTTGAAAAATATTCAGGATGTTTATTTAATAAGTCTAAAGCTATTACTGTACCCATTGAATATCCAATTAAACAAACATTAGTAAATTTTAAGTGCTTAATTAAATTTATTACATCACTTGAGAAGTTTGGTGTTCCATAAAAATCTGGGTCATTACTTTTGTCACTCTCTCCATAACCTCGAAAATTAATTCCTATTACCTGAAACCCTTTTTTCGTTAAGGTTTGAATCCAACCAGTTTGAACATAGTTATAGTTGAAATCAACAGCACCTCCGTGAAGAAGAACTATTGGTTTTCCAGTACCATAAACTTCATAGCTTATTGAGACCTTATTTACTGTGAATTTAGGCATTCATTTTCTTGTTTAAGTGTTGGCAGTAGTATTTTTTCTATAAAACTCAATTAACAATTCAGCAAGTTCTTTTCCTTTTTCCTCTTGGATAAAATGTCCAGCATTGAGAATTTTATGACTTTGTCCATTTGCGCCTGGAACTAATTTTTGCAATGCTTTTTCAGCTCCAAACATTATATGGTCTTTATCCCCAAATATGGTTAAGAATGGTTTGTTCCAAGATTTTAATTTCTCCCATGCTTTAAGATTTTTAATTGACTCTGGGTCGTCCTGATTAATTGGAACTAATGTTGGAAAAATTCTTGCTCCAGCTTTATAATATTCAGTAGGGAAAGGCGCATTATAAGCTTCATAGACCTTTTCAGAAAGAGGTTGAATTGTCCCCATATCTATTACTTTACCAATATTGAATCCGGATGAATGCTGCGAATACTCTCTCCATTGTAAAAAGCTTTCTGGCATTGGTATTTTGCCAGTGGGTAAAGTAGTGTTGGAAGCAACAACCATGTCAAACCTAGTATTCATTTCTGTTATAATTCGCAATCCAATTAGTCCACCCCAATCTTGACAAAATAGGATAATATTTTTAAGGTTTAGTTTCTTGATAAATGTTGAAATCCAATCGATATGCTTTTGGTATGAATAGTCCTGTTGATTAACAAATTTATCTGATTTACCAAATCCAATTAAGTCGGGAGCAATAACTCGAAAATTATTTGAAAGGACCGGAATCATTTTACGATATAAATACGACCAACTAGGTTCTCCGTGAAGTAGCAAAACGGTTGGATTGTTCTCGTTGCCTTCGTCAAGGTAATGCAATCTCAATCCGTCTTCAACAGCTATGTAATTACTTTGAAAACCGTAATCTTCTAAATTTTCAAATCTATTTTCGGGTGTTCTTATGACTTTCTTCATGGTTCTTTTAATTACTGCCAATGTTCCTTACGGATATAAATTGTATTGATATTGTTTATATCAACCGTTACCTGCCTGTCAGCAGACAGGAACGAATTTAGTTAATTTTTCTGACAAAGTCAAATTCTTAACTCAATTTAGAATAAGCAAAAAGGAGGTCAGCTATATGCACTCTAAAGTCTGTAAGTAAGCCCAATATTAATATTTCTCCCTATATTAAAAATGCCATCAGGTTTTAAACGCGACAAATGATTGATATACGTCTTGTTAGTCAGGTTAGTTCCTGAAACACTGATGTTTAATTCGTTTTTAAACAAATCAAAACTACCTCCTAAACCAGCGCTTAAAAGATTATAACCATCAGTATTAGTTTCAAAAGCACTTACATTATTTTGGTTGAAAGTAGAACGTAGCGTTACAAAAGCATAGCCTTGTTTCATCCACGATTTTTCATATTCAACGCGAAAGGTATTAGTCAAATTATTGGCTGGTATTAAGGGTAAATAATCCCCATTATTTTGCGTACCAGTTACCATTGCAAAACTACTTTCAAAATGGATCCAATCTAGTGGATGCGGATGTAAATGAAAACCGAATTCTCCTCCATATAATTTGGCATTGTCTTGTAAATACAAAAACACAGGAGATTCATCAACAACGGTACCATTGGGAGATATGAAAATATAGTTGTTTATTTTGTTATAAAATCCGTTTGCGAACAATTCTACATGTTCAGTTTTGAATTCTAAAGCCACATCGGTTTGGAAGTTTTGTTCACTCATTAAATTACTATTTCCAATTTCGTAACGGTTGGTGCCTTCGTGTCTGCCATCTGACGTTAGTTCAGATAAGTTAGGTGCTCTAAAACCAGTAGCTAAGTTTACTCTAGCAGTCATGTTTTTAGCTATGTTCGTTTTTATGCCGAATGCACCATTAAAGCTATTGAATGATTTATTTATGCCGTTTAAAACATTAATGTTTCGGTTATCAAAACGAGCTCCTAATTGCACATCGACTTTTTCAAAATGAATATGAGACGTTGCTAAAACACCAAAATCGTTAGTGGTAGCATCTGGGATTAATTCTTCTTCGCCATAATTGGAATTGGTTTGATTCATCCCCTGTACACCAACAATAGTTTCAAATTTCCCTAAATCTGGTAAACTGTATTTAATATCATAATTGGCTGTTTTAAGGGTCATGTGAAGGGCGGTCTCCAAAACTTCATCATTTTGATTGACTTCTGTTTTTTCCTCGTCTTCAGTATCGCTGTATTCTTCAAGTTCTTTTCTATTATTATAAATAAACCCTAAGCTAACATCCAATTTGGAATCATTGAAAAACACGGTAGATTTTGAGCTGAATATATGATTGGTAATATCCTGAAAAGGAGCCAAGGGAGTTTTATTTGTAGATTGTTCACCAATAGCTTCAGGAATTCCGAGTTTAGAAGCGTTAAGATTATAACGAAATTCTGTTTTAAAAGTGTTGTTTTGGTAGCCAATACCAGCCTTAAAATCTTGTTCTCTAAAACGTGTATTTGTTACTCGGTAAGCATCGGTATTATAATCGGAATGTTCAGCTAAACTTCCTCTAAATAAAAATTTAAAACGATCTCCAGAAACCTTCACTCCAGCATTCGTACTGAAGCCTTCTGTATTGCTGAAATAATTTCCGCTAAAATCACCCGCAGAAGTATTACTATTGGCAAAGCGTTCTGGATTTAAATATAATACACCTCCAAGCGCATCACTACCATAAAGTAGGGAAGCAGGACCTTTTATAACTTCAACACTTTCAATACCTGCATCGTTAACACCTAGACCATGTTCGTCACCAAATTGCTGATTTTCTAATCGGATACCCTGAGTATAAACCAGTACCCTGTTTGAACTTAAGCCCCTAATAACGGGTTTTCCTATACTTAAACCCGTTGTAACACTTTCAACTCCAGCAATGTTTGTAATACCTTCAGAAAGTGTAACGGCACCACTACGTTTTAAGTTTTTCATGGATTTTTGTTCAACTTTCATTACGTTATCACTTTGTAATTTGTGAAACGGTGTGGAAATGATAATGCTTTCCATTTCTATAGCAGACGGTGCTAATTTAATATTAATACTAGAGTCTGAAAAAATGTTTATTTGTAAAGATTGAGTTTCGTAACCCATCATGGAAAAAACGATATTATGTTTTCCTGATGATATATTTTGAATATTGAAAATTCCAAAATCGTTAGTTGAAGTCCCTTTTTCTAAATCGGAAAAATAGACATTAACAAGAGATAATGTATCATTGGTATACGCATCAGTCACAATACCTTGTATGGTGTTCTGACTATATATAGCTGTAACCGTTAATAATAACAATGTGTTTATTAATAATTTCATTGTAAAAAGTAATTTTTAATTTCCGCGAAGGCGGAAATCTATTTAATTCAATGATTTGGGCTGAATATATTTTTCAGCAAAATGATATAATTAAACTAATGCAGGAGGCCCCCGAAGTGAAAAATGTAAGCGTTGATATTTACTTAAAAAGCGGTATTGAGATTCAATGGCTTTTGAGTTTTCATTAACCTGAAATAACTCGAATACTGTTTGAGAATGGTTAAATTTATTGTTGAATTGGAATTTTTGAAATTCACAATCTAAATCTACTTTATGAATATGGGTTGTGCTGTCTCCAATACAAACTTCATGATTGTAATGTTCAAAAACATGAGCAAACTTAACAGCAGAAGGCACTACTAGAGAAACTACTAGCAATAGGGTTAGTATTTTAAAAGCTATATGTTCCTTTGCAAAATTCATTAATCCACAAATCGTTTTAAACCTAGTCTGCGAAGCATTTTCTTTTCAAAATTCCAGAAAAATTTATATTGACCAAATATCCAGCCATTAACAACAAGTAAAATTTGATAAAAAATAAAGCCAATAAAAATATATAAAACCCAATAAGCAAAAACAGATAAATTTTCTTTATTGATTCCCATTAACTTAATTAAAGGTCTGCTTATAAAAACTGAAGAAGAACCTGTAATAGCAAACACTAAGAAAATAGAAATAAGTTCCCATCTATATTTCACATCCCATTTTTTTTCTAATTTGGAAAAAATTAAGAGTGTTAACTTTAAAAGCACAAAAAAGATAATGGTACTTAAAAGCAAATTAAGTATAATATTGTATTCTTTTAAAAATAAGGAGGATAGCTTAAAAGACGAGTAGCCTAAGCTTAATATTCCTAGTAAAGGAAAAATAAGTTGCCAATTACTATTTATTTCCCAGTTCTTTTTTAATTTATCCACTTTTGCGATTTTGATGCAAAAATAAATAAAGGGATTTAAATTCTAGGAACAAAACCTGCTAATCTTTGTTTATATGTTATTTGAAAGTAAATAAAGTAGTTGTAGAGCACATAATTAACCTCGTAGCCATAGTCTATACCTTGTTGGTAATCTATTTCTAATTCATACAAATTTGGGTCGTAGCGTTGTGGCTGAAGCACACGTTGATTCCATTCAACAACATAAAATATATTTCTATTTTCTAAGAATTGTTGTGTGTAGTAACCTCTTTGTTGTGCTGTACTTGCTAACCAGTAATTAAAGCCTGGTTCAATGATAGTAATTTCGTATTCAATCTCTTCATTCGCAATTTTAACGGTATCATTTTGCTTTAAGCTTTCTAAACGTTCATCTTTTTTTAATGTTGAAGTTTTTGATGTGTTACAATTAAAAATGAAAACAGAAACAAGTAATATGTAAATTATTTTTTTCATGAGTATTCATGTTTTTTTATTTCTTTTTGAAATGTAAGTACCATTAATTCTTTTAAAAAAGTAAGAAAGAGTTCACCTTTATTATCATTGAGATAAAAGGATTGCTGTTATAATAAATTTTTTAGTACATGACAAAAAATTTAAAACAGAACTAAAAACTACACACATATATCATATTACGGCTTTTTCGTTAGGTAGACCTCACAGGTTTTGAAAACTTGTGAGGTCTTTATTATCCTGAAAATTGCGAGTAGTTCACTACTCAAAATAAATTTTTGTCATGTACTTATAATAAATTTACAAAAACCTTTCCTTAAATATTGATTTTCAATTGGCTTTAACAAAAAAAGAGCCAAACATAATGTTTAACTCTTTTAGAATTTATTTTATAGGGAATATTATTTTCCTCCGAAAAGACCACCTAATAGACCACCAAGACCGCCTTTCTTTTTGCTGCCTCCTAATACCATGCCTGCAACATCATCTATAACACTGCCATCTCCGTCAGCATCAAGAATAGATTCTAAAAAGCTTTGTTCTTGCTGTGGTGAATTCCCACCAAGCATGCCGCCCAATAAATCTCCAATACCATTAGAAGAGCTTACGTTTTGTTGTTTAGCTTTATTTCCTAAAACACCCATTAAAATTGGTGCAGCAACTTTTAATATGTTAGCAACAGAACCAGCATCTAAACCAGATTTTTCTCCTAATATTTTTTCAACGCCTTGTTGTTTTGCACCTAGAACGTATCCTAATATTTTTTCACCATCTTGTTTTACATCATCATTAACACCACCACCAAATAATCCACCAAGATTATCTAGAATACTACCATTATGTTTTCCTTGTATAGCTCCCATAAGCCCTTCTGCACCTTGTGGTGTTGAGGCATTACGTTGCATAGCTTTCATTAAAACAGGTAAAGCCATTGTTAATACGCTACTTGTTTTGTTGGTATCGTTTCCTGTTGAACCAGCTACACCACTAATTATAGTTTTTCCTAAGTCGCTGTTTAATAAATCTAAAATTCCTGCCATGTTTGTTGTATGTATTATTTAATAAAGTTTATAAAAAATGGAAGCTTAATGTACAAAAAAAGTCCCAACTTCTATAGTTAGGACTCAATAATTCTATTTAGGTCACAATTTAGTGAAACAAGTTTTTTTTAAATCCAGATTATAATCGTGATTTAAAAAAGCGTTAGTTGAACTAATCCCGATTTTCAACGGGATCTTTTTCTCTAATTTCACTATCCTAAGATACTGATAATTTGTGATGCTAATTCTGTGCCAATTCTATCTTGAGCCTCGTTAGTAGCTGCACCAGTATGAGGTGTTAAGGATAAAGCAGAATTCATTAATAATTGCATTTCTGGTTTTGGTTCTTTTTCAAAAACATCTAAAGCCGCTCTTGCTACTTTTCCGCTTTCAATAGCTTTTACCAATGCTATTTCGTTTAACACACCACCACGTGCTGCGTTTGCTAAAATAACACCATCTTTCATCATGTTAAATTCTGCTTCATCAATAACATAGTCTTTTTGTGCAGGAACGTGAAGTGTAATAAAATCTGATTGTTTTAGCACCTCTTCTTTTGAAATGGTTTTAATATCAAAATTTACAGTTTGCCCATCAAAGAAGTCTAATTCTAAATTAGCTGATTCTAAAAATGGGTCAAAAGCAACTACTTTCATACCAGCTCCTAAAGCTACTTTAGCTGTAGCTTGACCAATACGACCAAAACCCAAAACACCTAAAGTTTTTCCTTTTAACTCCGTTCCTTTTGCGTAAGCTTTCTTTAAGCCTTTAAAGTTACTATCGCCTTCAAGAGGCATATCTCTGTTTGAGTTATGTAAATAGCGCGCTAACCCGTATAAGTGTCCAAATACTAATTCGGCAACAGAGTGCGAAGAAGCTGCAGGTGTATTGATTACACTACGTCCTTGTTCTCTGGCATATTCTACATCAATATTATCCATTCCAACACCACCGCGACCAATAATTTTTAATCCTGGGCATGCATCAATTAAATCTTTACGTACTGTAGTTGCACTACGCACTAATAAAACTGCAATATCTTTTTCGTTGATGTAGTTAATCAATTGTTCTTGCGCTACTGTTGTTGTAATGACTTCGTAACCACCTTTTTCTAAGGCATCAATACCGCTTTGAGAAATTCCGTCGTTTGCTAATACTTTCATTGAAATTCTATTTTTGTCATTTCCACGAAGGTGGAAATCTTAATAATTTATTTAGTTAGCTTTATGAGATTTCCGCCTTCGCGGAAATGAAAAAGCTGCTTTTTATTCATTTGAGTAAACACTGTCAACTGCGACTGCTTACTGCGACTTTTTTTATCCGCTTGAGTAAACACTGCCAACTGGCGACTGCCCACTGCAAACTTTTTTTACGCTTTACTCTCTAATTCACTCATTACTTCTACTAATGCTTTCACACTATCAAGTGGCATTGCATTGTACATAGATGCTCTATAACCACCAATACTTCGGTGCCCGTTAATGCCACTAATACCTGCTTCTTTAAGCATAGCTTCAAAAGTGTCTTTTAAGTTTTCATTTTCTAGAGTGAACGTCGCATTCATGTCTGATCTATCTTCTTTAGCAGCGAAACCTTTGAATAATGGATTTAAATCAACCTCAGAATACATTAAACGTGATTTTTTTTCATTTTCTTTTTCAATAGCAGAAATACCACCTAAACCTTTCAACCATTCTAAAGTTAACATAGATGTGTAAACAGCAAAAACAGGAGGCGTGTTGAACATACTGCCTTTACTGATATGTGTTTTATAATCCATCATAGATGGAATTTTACGAGATACTTTTCCTAAAATGTCTTCTTTGATAACCACAAGTGTAGTTCCTGCAGGTCCCATATTTTTTTGAGCACCAGCATAGATTAAATCAAACTTTGAAAAATCTAATGAACGTGAAAAAATATCACTACTCATATCACATACTAATGGAATATCACATTTTGGAAATGATTTCATTTGAGTACCGTAAATAGTGTTATTTGAAGTACAGTGAAAATAATCGTAATCTTTTGGGATATCGTAACCTTTAGGGATATAATTGTAGTTTGCTTCTTTAGAAGATCCTACTTCATAAATATCATCGTAAATTTTAGCTTCTTTGATGGCTTTATCTGCCCAAGATCCAGAGTTTAAATATCCTGCTCTTTTTTCTAGAAGATTCAGAGCCACCATTAAAAATTGTGTGCTTGCACCGCCTTGTAAAAATAAAGCTTTATAGCCTTTACCTTCTAAACCAAGTAACTCTAAAGCCAAGGCTCTAGCGTTTTCCATAATATCTACAAAAGCTTTACTTCTGTGAGATATTTCTATTAAGGATAACCCACTTTCATCTAAATCAACAACTGCCTGAGAAGCTTTTAATAATACTTCTGGTGGTAAAATACTAGGTCCTGCACTAAAGTTATGTTTTTTCATTTTTCCTATCCCTAACCCTTTCTACTTCGTCTGCGCTCAGCACAGGCTCGGAAAGAGAATTAATTGGGTAAATTAAAATTAATATTTAGTTTTTCTCATCAAATTGCTCCCTTTTGGGAAGTATAAAGGATGTGATATTTAAAGATGCAAAGTTGCTAATTAATTAAGGATTTACTGTTAAGAATTCAATAATTTTTTTGTCAAATTGATGATAAAAACTTAATAGAATCTACATCATCTGCATAATCCCAAAGTTGAGGTTTTTGAGTTGCTCCAAATGCGATTTCGTTTTTTATAAATCCGTTTGAAACAATACACTGAATTTGTTCTTTTTTTGCTTCTAAGGTTTCTTTTAATCCTGATAAATCATCATAATACTCATAGAAGAGGGTTGCTATTGGTGATGCATAACTTTCATCTTCTTTAATCATAAAGAACCCATTTTCTAGCATATCAAATTCGCTCATCAAATATACGGCTTTATTATAGTCGTAATTATTTGCATATTTTGCTTTTTCAACAATAGGATGCCAATGGTAAATAGCTTCAAAAAATGTTTCAAATTTATAGCCTCTAGGGACAAAGAGTTTAGATACATTCCTGCACCCTAATCCATAATACCTAAAAATATCTTCTGAAAGGTTTTTTAATTCGGCACTAGTTTCATTACCCGTTAAAACAGCAACCGAATTTCTATTGTTTCTAATAATGGAAGGCTTGTTTTTAAAATAATATTCAAAATAGCGAGCCGTATTATTACTTCCTGTTGCAATTACGGCATCAAAGTTTTCGATTTTTTCTTCTGTAAATTTTATTTTTCCTTTGAATTGAGGTTCAGCATACTCTAAATATTTAGCTAAATATGGTAGTAAATGTTTATCGTTTGAAGATTGTTTAACCAATACATGATGACCAGAAATAAGTACCGATAAAAAATCATGAAACCCTACCAAAGGAATATTACCAGCCATAATAATTGCAACTTGTTTTGGACTAACATTTTCAATAGAATATGGTTTTAACCAAGTGTTTAAATTGTCAAGAATTAAGGCATCAGACCATGACTTTAAGGCAAACCTAATATTTTCTTCAGTAAACCAGCCATTATGTTCTTTAGCCAGTTTTAGCTGATGCTTGAAGCCATCAAAGAATAATTCGTTATGTTTAACATTATCTTCTTTTTGGGTAACTTCATTAGAAAATTGCCTTAAAAAATCTCCTAATTTTACAAAAGCGTTAATTCTTTCTTGTAATTGCATCCTGAATTTGGTTATGAATGGTTTTGGCTTTATTTTTGCAACTGCAAATTTAAGGATTCTGTATAGAGTTCTTGAATTTTAAAAGATAAAAAATTACTATGGCAATTATAATAACAGATGAATGTATAAATTGTGGTGCTTGCGAGCCTGAGTGTCCAAACACAGCAATTTATGAAGGTGCAGATGATTGGCGCTATAAAGATGGTACAAGTTTAGAAGGCAAAGTGGTGCTTACTAATGGAACAGAAGTTGATGCAGACGAGACACAAGAACCTGTAAGTGATGAGCTTTACTACATTGTACCAGATAAATGTACTGAATGTAAAGGGTTTCATGATGAGCCACAATGTGCTGCCGTTTGTCCTGTAGATTGTTGTGTACCTGATGAAGATGTTGTTGAAACTGAAGATGAATTGTTAGCTAAACAACGTTTTATGCATCCTGAAGACTAGTAGATAATCGACATTTAATTATAAAATGAATCCTGAGCTTTTTAGCTTGGGATTTTTTTTGTTCTTTTACGTAGGAAAAATTAATTATATTTACGGGATAACGGTAACATAAAACTTATCATATCCCAGTTTGTTTTACGGGATATGAGTAATAAAAGTTACTATATAACACGTTGTAGCTAATTTGATGAAAAACAAAAAAACTAACCTTAAAAATTAAATTTCTAATAAATAATTCGAAAAATAGTATTTCCAGAAGAGAAATGTGTTCCTTAATTGGACTAGGTATTGTTGGGCTTACACTTCCTTTTGGTTGCATGTCTTCAGCTAAGAATTTCAATTTAGCAAATATTCATTTTAAAAACCTCTATGATGTAGCCGATCTTATTAAAAATAAAGCAATTAGCTCAGTTGAATTGACTCAATTAATGTTAGATCGTATAGAAAGTATTGACAAAAGATTGCATAGTTATATTTCTATAATGAGTGAATATTCATTAAAAAGAGCTAAAATGGCTGATGAGCAGTTATTAAAAGGGGATTATCATGGTCCTTTACATGGTGTTCCAATTGCAGTAAAAGATTTAGTCTTTACAAAAAATGCTCCAACAACTGGAGGTCTTTCTTTTTATAAAGATTTTGTTCCTGAATATAATGCAACGGTCTTTGAAAAATTAGAGAATGCTGGAGCTATAATTCTGGGTAAATTAAATCTTACTGAAGGTGCTATGGCTGGATATCATAGTGACTTTGAAATTCCTATAAACCCATGGGGAGAGCAACATTGGGCTGGTGCTTCTTCAAGCGGTTCAGGTGTAGCCACTGCCGCTGGACTATGTTTTGGTTCACTTGGTACAGATACTGGAGGCTCTATTCGTTTTCCTTCAATGGCAAATGGTGTTGTTGGACTCAAACCAACTTTTGGCAGAGTTAGTAAATATGGTGTTTTACCTTTAAGTGATTCTCTTGATCATGTTGGTCCAATTACTCGATGTGTGAAAGACGCGGCTATTATGTTTGATGTAATTAGTGGTTATGACGAAAAAGATCCAAACTCTATAAATAAACCTGCTTCAAATTTAAGTGCTGAACTAGCAAAGGGAATAAATGGACTCAGAATAGGATTGGATGAAAGTTATATTGCCGATGGTGTTGATAAGGATATTGTTGACAGCATATTGAATGCAGTTGATCAATTAGAGGAATTAGGAGCAGAAATTGTAAGATTTAAAATTCCTTGGGACAAAAATGCTCTGGGTGGAATTTGGTTTAATATCTGCGCACCAGAGGCTGCGGTTGCTCATAAAATTAATTATCCATCAAAAGAAGATTTGTATGGACCATATTTTCGTGATTTTCTTGCTTATGGTAAATCGGTATCTAAAAAAGATTACGAAGACGCCAAATTAGCCAAAGAAACATTTAAGGAGGAATTTTTAAAAATATTTAAGAATGTTGATGTTATAGTGGCTCCAGCAGGAACTTTACCAGAAGGGATTACTCATGAAATCCAAAGAGGAAATATGGAAGCTTTTAATCCTTATGTAGCAGCTATTAATATGCACTTTACTATACCTGCTGATCTTTCAGGAACTCCTGCAATTACATTTCAATGTGGAAAATCGAATGAAGGATTTCCTCATAGTTTACAACTTATAGGACCTCCATTAAGTGAGTCTATTTTATGCAGATTGGGTTATGAATTTGAACAAGCCACAGAATGGCATAAACGGCATCCAGCAATTTGACCTTTTTTACAAAAAAAACTAGCTACAACATGCGGATATAACTAATAAAATACAAGTATGTTCTCATTAAAAATTTAGAATTTTCTATTGAATATTTTTAAATCTATTCCTCACTCTCAAAAGCCTTCATCTCCAAGCTAGGCTCAATAATTTGTTCATTGTCCCAAATGGTTTTTTCAAACTTACTTAATTGTTTATAGGGTACTACCTTTTCTTGTTTAATAGCCTCAAAGTCTAGTAAACTAAGTTTGTTGTTTGCAGTAAATAAGAGTTCTTCTTTATTACGGTTATCGCCTTCAATTTTAAAACTAAAACTCACTTTGTTTCTTGTGCTGCTGTTTTCAATAAACTTAACATCTCTATTTACATAAAAGTAGCTTCCGGTGTTACGTTTTAAGTATTTTGGATGATATATATTACTACTGTCTTTTTCAAATAATAGGGTGCCTGAACTCAAGTTTTCAATGTACTTAACACCTAGAATAAATTTTAAGTTAACCTTTGCGCCATGTCTGTTTTTATAGTATTTGTAATCTACTCGCGTTATAGCGTAGGTGTCATCACTAATAAATAATCGACCTGTGTATTTTGCTTTTCCTTTTTTTGGCTTGAAGTTAATGACATGAGTTAGTTCGGTATTGTTATATGCCACATCTTCATAGGTATATTCATATAAAGCAAAACTTAATAACTTGTTTAAAAATGAATTTTCATAAAATTGCGAACGCCTCAAAAAAGACCGTGTTTCTTCATTTAAAGAGGTAACTTCATATTCTTTTTTATGGTCTTCTTCTGAATTTTCATCTTTAAGAGACAAAGAATCTTCAATCTTAAAAAGTCCAGATTTTAATTTATAGGTTTTAGTGGTATCAAGGTATTTTAAAATTATGTTTTGAGATTTTTCTTGTATTTGCTCTATTGAAAAATCGTTTTTATAATCCAATAACTGAGTCGCTTTGTTTACTACAATTTTACTACTGTCTTTATTTAATGCGTAAAATTCACCTTTAAAATCTTCAAACTGAACGATATCGCTCTCACGAATTTTTTTTGATAAAGCTTTTAAATTATCATTGGCAGATTCAAGTTTCTTTTTCTTTACATGCGATGCTTTTTCAATTTCAAATTCTAAGTTTTTAAAATCAACATAGTTAGTAGTTCTTCTGAAAATAGTGTATTTGTTGAGATTGCTATTATAATTAATAGCTAATTTACTTTTCACCTTTGTAATAATAGAATCTGCGTTTGGCACTTTATTACTAATATAAACTTCATCAAGTTGGTTTATGGCTTCTTCTAATTTAATAATGAAATTGAGATCCTTAATTTTTTGAATGGAAATGGTTTTATTTTGATAGCCTAAACACGAAATGGAAATAGTTTCTAATTTTTTATCTTCTGTATGAATAGTAAAATATCCTTCATCATTAGAGATAACACCGCTATATTTACCAGTTTTAATGGTTGCATATTTAACAGGATTTCCAGTTTTACTATCAATAAGTTTAATAGTTACATTTTGAGCATAAATGCAAAAACTGGCAAGACAAATTACAATTGATAAAAGTATTTTTTTCATTTATGACTGATTGAACCCATTTAAACTTTTAGGATTAAAGCGAAAATTAGTCATTTTGTGGCTATTTGAAGGCTTTTTCAAGTTGCATAGCATCGCTACGGAACGAAAAAAAGACAAAAAAGGGGTGCAAAAGGGCAATTTTCTAGCTAATTGAAAAAGTTTAAATGGGTTCATTATATAAACTTAACGATTAAAGATAAATAATGTTACAGAAAAATTGAATATGATGTTTTTTATAATTATTAATTTTGTGATTAAATATATATTATGAGAGGAGAAAATAACTTAGAAAAATTAATCAAGAATATGAAGCCCGTGTTAAACAAAGGAAACTATGTTTTTGTTACTGTAAAAGATTTAAGTAACATAAAACGTGAAGATACTATTTGTGAATTAAAAGAAGAGGAGGGAACTACAATAGTAATTGAAAAGCGTAAAGCAGACCATTTAAATCTTCGCTATAATTTTGTAGCGTCGTGGATAACACTAATGGTTCATTCCTCATTGGAAGCCGTTGGTTTAACCGCGTTATTTTCTGCTGAATTAACTAAACATAATATAAGCTGCAATGTTATAGCAGGATATTATCACGATCATATTTTTGTTGATGAAAAAGATGCTGAAAAAGCGATTATAGTTCTAACTAATTTATCAAAAAATCAAACTTAAACTCGTTAATGTTATAAAGTTAAATAAATAAAAAACCGAGCTATAAACTCGGTTTTTTTATAACTTTTAAAATATGAAAGGTTTAGAATGTGAAATTAAGTTTAGCATAGTAATACGCACCACCAAATCCCATTTGTACAGAATCCCAGTAGCCACCAGCTTCTGTCCAATCATCTTGTTGGTCTGGGTAAATATTAAATAAGTTGTTGCTGCCAACATTAAGTTTTAAACTTTCCGATAATTCAAATCCTAAATTCAGATCTGTAACCATTTTTGATCCATAGGTATCGGTTGCAGCAGTAATAAGTTGATCAAAACCACCATAATCAGCAGGATCTTCAAAGGTTTGAAAATCCAGTAATTCTATTTCACTAAAGCGCGTAAATGTTAAAGCGGCATCAAACCATTTTTTATCGTAGTTTAAGTTTAAGCTCATTTTACTTTTTGGCGCAGAGGCTAATAAAAAAGCTTTATCACGTTCACCAAAAAAGGTTTGTTCGTCTAAGCTACCATTATTCACCTTATCAATTTTCATATCGTTAAAGTTGCCTAAAAAAGTAGCTCCAAAAGAGCTGTCATGTCCTAAGCTGGTTTTCCAAGACAAGATTACATCAAGCCCAGTGGTTTTTGTATCTGCGCCATTGGCAAAAAATTGAGCAGCTTCTACATTATCAATTTGAGGCGCATCAAAATTACCTGTGAGTACAATTCTATCTTTTACTTGAATATAATAACCATCAACTGTAGCAGTAAAGTCTCCAAATTTAGCGGTAAAACCAAGTGCGGAATTAAATGCCTTTTCTTCGCTTAATGGTCCGATACCAAAAGAAGCGGTTACAGGGCTATTATTTGGTGATAATAAGGACTCTAAAGCTTGCCCGCCTACAAAGTTTGTAAATCGTAAGTTGTAATATATCTGCGCTAATGAAGGAGCTCTAAAGCCTGTGCTTAATGACCCACGAATGTTAACATTATCTGAGGCTTTTAAACGAGCAGCTAACTTACCATTGATAGTACTACCAAAATCGCTAAAATCTTCAAAACGTGCTGCTGCACTTAATAAAAATGTTTCCGATAGATCGAATTCCGCATCTGCATAAAGTGATAAGTTACTTCTGCTTCGATCTACCACATTTGCTGGTCCGTACCCAGGGAATCCTTGAGAACCTCCAGGGCGAGTATTCCCAAAGTCGTCTTCAGCTTGTGTTTGGTTAGCTGGATCTGTAATTAAAATACCTTCTTCTGTATAGGTGCCATAAGAGCCTTCTTCACCTGCAAAAATGGTAAAGTTTTCTGTTCTATACTCAGCACCGAAAGCTAAGTTCATCCCGCTTAAAACATCATCATAGTACTTTGAGAAGTCAAAGTTAATCGTGTTTTGACTTAAGCTATGACCACCTGCATCAAAATCTGTTTGAGAAATGTCCTCTAAAGACGCATTGAGTGTTCCTTTTATAAAGTAGTGAAAGATGTTTTTTCCAAATGTATTACTAATATCTATTTTCCAACCGCTATCAGTGATTGTTCTTATACCCGCAGAAATAGAATTATCCGTAATAATAGATGTTATCCTAGGTGTAAAGCCATTAGGGTAAATAGATTCTACAACACGCTCACCACCATTTCTTGTAAAGGCATAAGCATCAGTATCTCTATAATTACGACCACCAAAAGCATAAAATTCCGTATTCTTAGAAACAGGAATTTCCATATTTCCAAAGAAATTAAATCCATCTATAGCAGCTTCCCCGAAGCCTTTTCTAAAATCGAAAGCAGGACGTAAGGTTTTGTTTTTACTTAAATATTCGGTAGTGAAGTTTGCAAAACCTTCTTCTCCAATCTGAAATCCATAGTTAGCGGTTATTTTTACGGAACCTCCATCAAAATTTTGATCGTTACCAATAGCATTGCCATCTCTTTCCGTATCTAATCTAAAACCATCTGTATTCCATGATCCATATTCACCAAAAGCGCTGGTATCCACATCGGCATTTGTACTATACGCGCCATAGTTTACACTTCCAGTAAGTTCTCCAACATTATCTTTTAAAACAATATTAATAACTCCCGCAATAGCGTCTGATCCATATTGAGCTGATGCCCCATCTCTAAGAATTTCAATTCTTTTTATAGATGACGCTGGAATCGCATTAAGGTCTGTTCCAGTATTACCACGACCTCTAGTTCCAAAAATATTGATTAAAGATGATTGGTGTCTGCGTTTACCATTAATAAGTACTAAGGTTTGGTCTGGTCCTAAACCACGTAACGATGCTGGATCAACATGGTCTGCACCATCAGACCCTGATTGCTTATTGGCATTAAATGAAGGTGCGGCATACTGAAGCATTTCATTAAGTTCTACTTTTCCAACTTGAGTAGTTAATTCAGCAACATCAATAACGTCGATGGCTACTGCTGTATCTACCGCAGTTCGTTTAGGACTTCTTGATCCTACAAGAATAACTTCGTCTAAAGCTGCGCCATCAACCATAGTTACGTTAATTTGAGCACGCCCATTAACAGGTTCTTTTGTAGTGCTATAGCCAACATAACTAAATACTAATGTGCTATTTGCATTAACTGTTATTGAATAGTTTCCATCAAAATCTGAGGTTGTTCCATTTGTAGTGCCTTGTTCTATAACATTTACTCCAGGAATACCTACACCATTGGAGTCAGTCACAATGCCAGATACATTGCTTTGTGCAAATGTAAATGACGCTGTTAAAAAAAATAAATAAAAATAAATGTTCTTCATTTCTTAATAATTTTGAGTTAGTTAATGCTAATATATGTTAAAGTTTTATTAATATCTAAACACTATCAGGAGAATTTCTAAGCGTATTGGGGTGATATTGTGTTTTTTATTGAGGATTTTCAATTAAAAAAAGCATAAAATACTATCAATATAGTCTATATTTGCACTCGCAAAATTATTATAAAAATGAAAGCAGGCATCGTAGGACTCCCAAACGTAGGAAAATCAACTTTATTTAATTGTTTATCGAATGCGAAGGCGCAAAGTGCAAACTTTCCATTTTGCACAATTGAACCTAACATTGGTGTAGTAAATGTGCCAGATCCGCGTTTAGAAAAATTAGAATCTTTGGTAAATCCAGAGCGTGTTTTACCTGCTACTGTAGAGATTGTAGATATTGCGGGATTGGTTAAAGGTGCTAGTAAAGGTGAAGGTTTAGGAAATCAATTCTTAGCTAATATTCGTGAAACGGATGCGATTTTGCATGTTTTAAGATGTTTTGATGACGATAATATTGTTCATGTTGATGGTAATATAAATCCTATTCGCGATAAAGAAACCATCGATATGGAATTACAACTTAAAGATTTAGAAACTGCTGAAAAGAAGTTAGATAAAGTAAAACGTGCAGCAAAAACAGGAAATAAAGAGGCTCAAAAAGAAGAGGCTGTTTTACTAAAAATAAAAGCGGGATTAGAAGCAGGAATCTCAATTAGAGCTTTAGAGTTTAATGAAGACGATTATAATGATTATGTAAAACCTTCACAGTTTATTACAGATAAACCGGTTATGTATGTGTGTAACGTAGATGAAGGTTCGGCAGTTTCAGGAAATGATTATGTACAGCAAGTAAAGGAAGCTGTTAAAGATGAAAGTGCAGAGGTTTTAGTCTTAGCCGTAGGTACAGAAGCCGATATTAATGAATTAGATGATTACGAAGAGCGCCAAATGTTCTTGCAAGATATAGGTTTAGATGAACCGGGTGCTGCTAAGTTAATTCGTTCTGCATATAAATTACTAAACCAACAAACTTATTTTACAGCTGGTGTAAAAGAAGTCCGCGCTTGGACTGTAGATATAGGTGCTACTGGACCGCAGGCAGCTGGTGTAATTCACACCGATTTTGAAAAAGGCTTTATTCGTGCTGAGGTTATTGGTTATGATGATTATGTAACTTTTGGTAGTGAAGCCAAGGTTAAGGAAGCTGGTAAAATGCGTGTGGAAGGAAAGAATTACATTATTAAAGATGGTGATGTGATGCACTTCTTGTTTAATGTTTAGTTTTTTAGCTAAACCTTATTTTTATTCTAAACAATTCCCCGACTGTTCTACCTCGGGGTTTCCGAATGCACCTCCCTTTTGGGGAGGTCGGAATTGCCTTTTCGCAATTCTGGGTGGGGCAAAATATAAAATTTTTGTTTTTGGTCCCAAGACTAAAATGAAGTTGGCTAGATACTCTTATGGCTTGCCTCGGGGATAGTCGCCTTCAAGAAATTTTTTATTTCGAGGTTTGAACATCATAATTCCTTCCTTTTTAGTGTCTGCTTCTACAAAAATAATTAGTTATTCAAACTTTGCAATTTTGGCTGGTATTGAGCCAATTTCTACTATTGTTTTAGCAGCAATTTTTTTAAATGAAAGGCTTACTCTGTTGTAATTATTTGGTGCTTTGATAGTTGTTGTTACTATTTTGTTGGTGTCCATAAAAAAGTAAAAATTTGCAAATGATGATTAAAGTTTTAATTTGTAGAGTATAGCCACTGCGACTGAAAACTGCGACTGCGACTTATTAATATATATTGTTAATTACTTTGTAACATAGCTGTTTTATTTTTTGAAAGGTTACACTATATTAGCATCCCCTCACTAAATTTTCTATTAAATAAATGGCGCAAGAAACCAAATATACCGAAGATAATATACGTTCATTAGACTGGAAAGAGCATATCCGAATGCGTCCAGGAATGTATATTGGAAAACTCGGTGATGGATCTTCACCAGATGATGGTATCTATATTCTTCTTAAGGAAGTTTTAGACAATTCTATAGATGAGTTTGTGATGGGAGCTGGGAAAACTATAGAAATTTCCATTCAAGGCACTAAAGTTACGGTACGTGATTATGGAAGAGGTATTCCGTTAGGGAAAGTGGTAGATGTAGTTTCCAAAATGAATACTGGAGGAAAGTACGATTCTAAAGCGTTTAAAAAATCGGTAGGATTAAATGGTGTTGGTACTAAAGCTGTAAATGCCTTATCATCATTTTTTAGAGTAGAATCTACAAGAGATAGTAAAAGTGCTTCCGCTGAATTTGCACAAGGTAATTTAACCAATGAAGAATTATTAAAAGATACATCAAGACGAAAAGGTACTAAAGTATCTTTCATTCCAGACGATGTCATTTTTAAAAACTATAAATATAGAAGTGAGTATGTTGTGAAAATGCTCAAAAACTATGTGTATCTAAACCCAGGTTTAACCATAGTTTTTAACGGTGAAAAGTATTATAGCGAAAATGGTTTAAAAGATTTACTAGCCGAGAAAATTGCCGAAACAGATTTGTTGTATCCAATTATTCATTTAAGGGGAGAGGATATTGAAGTGGCGCTAACACACAGTAAAACACAATATAGCGAAGAGTATAATAGTTTTGTGAATGGTCAAAACACCACGCAAGGAGGCACACATCTTAATGCGTTTAGAGAATCATTAGTTAGAACCATTCGTGAATTTTACGGGAAGAATTACGATGCTTCAGATATTAGAAAATCTGTAGTTAGTGCCATAGCCATTAAGGTGATGGAGCCCATTTTTGAAAGCCAAACAAAAACCAAGTTAGGATCTACAGACATGGGTGGTGATTTACCAACAGTGAGAACCCATATTAATGACTTTTTAAAAACAAAACTGGATAACTATTTACATAAAAATCAAGATACAGCTGAAAAGATTCAACGTAAAATATTACAAGCAGAACGTGAGCGAAAAGAGCTATCGGGAATTAGAAAATTAGCAAAAGATAGAGCCAAAAAAGCAAGTCTTCATAACAAGAAGTTACGTGATTGCCGCGTACATTTTGGTGATACTAAAAACGAACGTAATTTAGAGTCAACACTTTTTATTACCGAGGGAGATTCTGCATCTGGAAGTATTACAAAATCTCGCGATGTAAATACGCAAGCGGTATTCAGTTTAAAAGGAAAACCCTTAAATTGCTACGGACTTAGTAAAAAGATTGTTTATGAAAATGAAGAGTTCAATTTATTGCAAGCCGCTTTAAATATTGAAGAATCTCTAGAAGATTTGCGTTATAACAATGTGGTAATTGCAACAGATGCCGATGTGGATGGAATGCATATTCGTTTATTGCTCATTACATTTTTCCTGCAGTTTTTTCCTGAAGTTATAAAACAAGGGCATTTATATATATTACAAACACCATTATTTAGAGTTAGAAATAAAAAGGAAACTATTTATTGTTATTCTGAAGAAGAACGACGGAATGCTATAGAAAAGCTTAAACCAAAACCAGAAATCACTAGATTTAAAGGGTTAGGTGAAATATCGCCAGATGAGTTTAAACATTTTATAGGAGATGATATTCGTTTAGACCCTATCATGTTAGATGATAATATGTCTATTGAAGACTTGTTATCTTTCTATATGGGGAAAAACACACCAACTCGTCAAGAGTTTATTATTGATAATTTGAAGGTTGAATTGGATATTATCGAGGAAAGCTAAATTAATAATATTTCTGCAATAGTTTGTCTTGAAAGACATTACAGCAGGAATTCATAAACAAAACTAAAATGTTATATATCAAGAATAAAAAAAAGGGAAGAACATATCTTAATGGAAAACCAAAAAATTAAGAGTTTTTAATGGCAGAAGATCAAAACGACGATTTAGAAAACGAACATAATGAGCCCCAAGAAACCATTACCAGAATTACTGGTATGTACAAGGATTGGTTTTTAGACTACGCATCGTATGTTATTTTAGAGCGTGCTGTACCAGCCATAGAAGACGGTTTTAAACCCGTGCAGCGCCGTATTATGCATTCTATGAAAGATCTTGATGATGGTCGCTATAGCAAAGTAGCAAACATCGTTGGGCATACTATGCAATACCATCCGCATGGTGATGCGAGTATTGCTGATGCTATGGTACAAATTGGTCAGAAAGATTTGTTAATTGATACCCAAGGAAACTGGGGAAATATTTTAACAGGAGACCGAGCAGCGGCATCTCGTTATATTGAAGCACGAATTTCTAAGTTTGGATTAGATGTTGTTTTTAATCCTAAAATTACCGAATGGCAATCCAGTTATGACGGACGTAGAAAAGAACCCGTAAACTTGCCAGTTATGTTTCCTTTACTTTTAGCCCAAGGAGGCGAAGGAATAGCTGTAGGGTTGTCAACTAAAATTTTGCCACATAATTTTATTGAACTCATTGATGCTTCAATCAAGTATTTACAAGGAAAAAGATTTACAATTTTACCAGATTTCCCAACAGCAGGAATTGCCGATTTTTCAAATTATAATGATGGAAACAGAGGTGGTAAAGTTCGTGTACGCGCCAAAATTTCACAATTAGATAAAAACACACTGGTTATCACCGAATTACCTTTTGGAACCACAACATCATCTTTAATAGATTCTATATTAAAAGCCAATGATAAAGGTAAAATAAAGGTAAAAAAGATTGAAGATAATACGGCTGCCGAAGTTGAGATTTTGGTGCATTTACCATCAGGCTTATCTCCAGATAAAACCATAGATGCCTTGTACGCATTCACCAGTTGCGAATCATCAATTTCGCCATTAGGCTGTGTTATTGAAGATAATAAGCCGCTGTTTATTGGTGTTACAGAAATGCTGCGACGTTCTACAGATAATACGGTTCAGCTTTTAAAACAAGAATTAGAAATTAAACTTAGTGAGCTTGAAGAACAATGGCATTTTGCTTCTTTAGAGCGTATTTTTATTGAAAATAGAATTTATCGTGATATTGAAGAAGAAGAAACTTGGGATGGCGTTATAAATGCAATTGATAAAGGACTAAAACCTCATATAACACATTTAAAGCGTGCTGTAACAACAGAAGATATTGCACGTTTAACAGAAATACGAATCAAACGGATTTCAAAATTTGATATTGATAAAGCGCAACAAAAAATTGATGCATTAGAAGAACAAATTGCAGAAGTGAAAAATCATTTAGAGCATTTAATCGATTATGCTATTGCATTTTTTAAAAGGCTTAAAAAAGACTATGGTAAAGGACGCGAACGTAAAACAGAAATAAGAACTTTTGATGATGTAGATGCAACAAAAGTTATTATCCGTAACACAAAACTTTACGTAAATAGGGAAGAAGGCTTTATTGGAACGGCGTTGCGTCGTGATGAATACGTTGGCGATTGTAGCGATATTGATGATGTTATCGTATTTACCAAAGAAGGTAAAATGATGGTTACTAAAGTAGATTCTAAAACCTTTGTAGGCAAAGATATTATTCACGTTGCTGTATTCAAGAAAAAGGACAAACGTACTATTTACAATATGATTTACCGCGATGGAAAAGGCGGACCTTCATATATAAAGCGTTTTGCCGTTACCTCTATTACACGAGATAGAGAGTACGATTTAACGAATGGAAACAAAGGTTCTGTAAGTTTGTATTTCTCTGCAAACCCTAATGGGGAAGCTGAGGTTGTTACTATTAATTTACGGCAAACAGGTAGTGTCAAAAAGCTGAAATGGGATATTGATTTTGCCGATATCCTAATAAAAGGTCGTGTTTCCAAAGGTAATTTAGTTACTAAATTCACAGTGAAGCGTGTAGAGTTAAAAGAAAAAGGAGTTTCTACTTTAAAACCGCGAAGAATTTGGTTTGATGATACGGTTCAGCGTTTAAATGTTGATGGCAGAGGAGAGTTGATAGGAGAATTTCGAGGTGAAGATAAATTGCTTATTATAAATCAGTCAGGTATTGTTAAAACAGTAACTCCAGAAGTGACTATGCATTTTGATGATGATATGATAGTCATGGAGAAATGGGTTCCTAAAAAGCCTATTTCTGCAGTTTATTTTAATGGTGAAAAAGAATTGTATTATGTAAAACGTTTTTTAATAGACCAAGAAGGAAGAGAAGAATCTTTTATTTCTGAACATCCAAGTTCGCAATTAGAAATTGTTTCTACGGATTGGAAACCGATGGCAGAAATTATTTTTGCAAAAGAACGTGGTAAAGAACGTAAAGATAATTTGGAAATTAATCTTGAGGAATTTATTACCATAAAAGGGATAAGTGCATTAGGAAACCAATTAACTAAAGACAAAGTAAATCAGGTTAACCTTTTAGAACCTTTGCCTTATGAAGCTCCAGAAGAAGTTCATGCTGATGATTTAGAAGTGATTGATGAAAAAGAAGTCTTGACTGAAACTAAAAGTAAATCTTCAAATACTGATTCAGATACTGATAATTTAGATATTGAAGATGAAGGGCAAATAACATTATTTTAAAAAATTATAACTTGTCACGAAGACTTAAATTAATCATACAAAAGTTAGGTCTTGCCATAACCTTGTTACCAAGTGTTCTTTTAATATTTGGTTGTTTTTTTATTTTTTTAGCAGATAATCTTGTCTCATTTATTTTTACTCTTATTATCCCAACACTTTTAGTTTTAAATTTAATTTTTGGGATCTATTGGTTATTTAAAAAAAAGAAAGCTTTTTTGCTTTCTTTTTTTGGTGTAATCCTATATTTTTTATGTTTTGATTCATTTTTACAACTTAATTTGCCTGTGGCATCTAATTTTAATAAAACGTCATTAAAACTAGACGCTCTATCTATATTATCATTCAATACTAATGGTTTTAAGCATGATTATGATGAAAATGATTATGATGAACGTAAATTTGATACAGATGACCCAATTGTAAATTTCATAAATAATACTAACCCCGATATTTTTTGTATTCAAGAGTTTTCTGCTATTAAATATAAGTATTTTGGCAATTATCCGTATTGGTTTAAAACTAATATATTTACTTTCAATAAATCAGTAATGGCAATATTTTCGAAATATCCTATTATAGATAAGGGGTACATAACTTTCCCAAACTCATCCAATGGTGCCATGTATGTTGATTTAACTTTTAATAAAGAAATAATACGAGTCTATAATTTGCATCTTGAATCTTTTAAAGTCCCAAAAAATTTTCATTATTACAGTGAACCAACAAGTTTTAATTTTCTAAGATCACGAATTGGTAAAGCTGAAAAAATTAGAAAGGAGCAAGCTGTTTTGATAAAAGAGCATATTGATAAATTTAAAGGCAAAGTCATCATAAGTGGAGATTTTAATAGTACTCAGTTTTCATCCTCATACAATACATTGAAGGATTCAAGAAAAGATACTTTTATTGAAGCTGGTTCAGGATTTGGTGCAACTTATCCTCTTTTCAATTATCCTTTCCGGTTAGATTATATATTAGTTGATAATCGTTTTGAAGTTTTTAGCCATGAGAATTTTGACTTAAAAATCTCTGATCATGAACCTATACTTACAAGGTTATTAGTTGTAGATTAAAAAGAAATTATTTAATAGCTTCACTGCCTCTAGTCCTGGTTCTAATTCTTATAGCTTCTTCAACATTGTAAATAAAAATTTTACCATCTCCAACACTATTTTCTGAACTATTGTCTAATATAGTTTCGATACATTTTTCTAGATTATCATCACTTACAATACACATAATCATAATGCGTGTTTTTAAAATCATAGATTGTTCAGTACCCCGGTAACGTTCAGAGTAACTTTTTTGTAACCCTGTTCCCTTTACAGGCACAACTGTTAAGCATGGAATACCAGCTTCTTTTAATCCACGTTGTACAGCTTTTAATTTTGAGGGTCTTATAATAGCTTCTACTTTTTTCATCACTGTAATGTTTAAATTTTTAGTCTCTAACTTGTTTATTCAAAAGTGGTGTAAGCTTCAACACCAAACGAAACGGCATCAATGCCAGCACTTTCTTCAGATCGATTAACACGAATACCAATAGTTTTCTTCATAATTTTCATTATAATAAATGTAACAATAAAAGAAAAAGAACCAATAACAAGTACGCCAATGGCTTGCGTAGCTAATAAACCGGTACCGCCGCCAAAGAATAAACCATCTTCAGAAGCAAATAAGCCAACGGCTATAGTACCAAATAATCCATTAACCCCATGAACCGCAATGGCTCCAACTGGGTCGTCAATTTGTATTTTGTCAATATAAAGTACCGCCATATCTACTAAAACGCCGGCAATCAACCCTATAATTATAGCAGAACCAGAATCTACAACATTACAGCCCGCTGTTACAGCTACTAGACCTGCTAACACACCATTTATAGTCATGGTAATATCAATTTGCCCATATTTGAAGTAAGTGTAAAATATGGTTGAAATTCCTCCAGCAGCAGAAGCTAAAAATGTATTTGTAGCAATAGTTCCTATTAATTCCCAATTACCTACGGCTCCAAGTGTTGATCCTGGATTAAACCCAAACCAACCAAACCATAATATAAAACCGCCAACAGCAGCCAGTGGTAAATTGTGACCAGGAATAGCCACGGGTTTACCGTTTTGGTTATATTTCCCAAGACGAGGCCCAAGAACAATAGCTGCGGCTAATGCTGCGAATCCTCCCATAGCATGAACTGCGGCAGATCCAGCAAAATCATTAAACCCTCTTAATGCGAGCCATCCATTGGGGTTCCAAACCCAATTTGCCGCCAAAGGGTACAAAATTGAACAAAAGATAAAAACATAAATGACATAAGCCCATACTTTCATTCTTTCTGCAACTGCACCTGAAACTATTGATATAGCAGCTATAGCAAAACCTAATTGAATAAACCAAAATAACTTGTTTGATACAGTAAGACCTAAACCTAAATCGTTTTCAGTAATCCCTGTGTCAAAGGCAAACCATCCGTTAGAAGCTCCATAAGCAATTCCGAAACCAACCATAAAAAATGCTATGCCGCCAAATGTTATATCTATAAAAACCTTAGCTATAATACTCATAGCATTTTTAGAACGCACAAAACCTGCCTCTAAAAGTGCAAACCCGCCTTCCATTAAAAATATAATTGCTGCACATATTGATACCCAAACGGTATCAATGGCTGAGATAAGTTCTTTTTGTTCAATTACAATGACCGCTACTTCTTCCATGAATAAGTTATTTGTTGTTTAGATGAGTTTAGTTGTTAGTGTGTTTTTTTATTTTAAAAAAGGGGCAATATATGGAATTTAAGCAGTCATCTTTTTGGTATTTTATAAAAAAGACACAAGTCATTTTAATTATATGAATTCTTGGCGTATAAAGAATGTTAGTTGAAAATAATTCAAAAAAAAACCCGAAACAGTATGTATTTTATACTGCTTCGAGATTTATAAATAATTGTTTCTAATACTTAAAGATTACTTTTTAAGTACGTTTTAACTGCTTTTGTATTTTTTTGATAGCAGATTCAATAGATTTTTCAGGTTCAATAATATTATATGCTCCCCAAAATCTTGGATCTGAAAAACCTGAAGCTTTTTCACTTAAAATAGTTGTAGGACGAATTAATTTGCTTCTTATTTTCGCAAGTTTAGTGTCGTGAATTTCCCAATCTGTAATGGCCATTTCGCTATTTAAAGTATAGGTGCTATTGAAAAGTTTACCTTTCCAATTTACTTTAAAAGTTAGAGAAATATTGCTGTAAGCATAATGCCATTTACCCTTTGTTGTTCTATAATTTACGCGGTATGAAGCCTCAGTAGGATATACATCAACTTTTCTTGGTTTTTTTCTAACATACATTTGACTTGATAATTCTCTATTTGAAACATTTAAGCTATAAACGGCATTAGTTAATGCCAAAGTTTCGGCATCAATGTATAGTTTACCATAATAAAGAGGAGTACCATTATCTTTTTTTTGCTTAAAGTTAACGACATAGATTTGTCTATCATTTATTCTTGTAGAATTACCATAACTAAATTTATATTTAGGCAAGTCTTCAGGGGTAAAAATGAATTCTGGGTATTTAATAATATCTGTATATAAATTACTAAAAGGTCCACCCTGTAGTTTTATAGCTAAAGTATCTAGTTTGGAATAATCAGTATTCTTTCTTGCTTTTATTAATTCGATATGATCTCTTCTTACATTGTTATATGGTTGTTTATGAATTTTTATAACAGCTTCTGAAAGCGATGCATTTCTTCTTCGCTTTTTTATAGTTTCGCGGTAAAAAGCAGTCATTAATGTATTGTTGTTATTGTAAATACTACTTTTCTTTTTAAGCGTTTCTTCCACTAACTCTCTAGCATCTTTCATGGTGGTGGTTACGCTAATTTCATTTAACAGGGTCATAGCAGGAGTAAGTGCTATTTTTTCATGATTCTTTATTGAAAAAATTTTTAGTTCTCTTTTTTTATACCCCAAATGAGAGATTGTTATGCGACCTTCTAAAAGCGTATTTGGTATTTTTAAAAGAAATTCACCATCAGTATTCGTCACCGTACTAATGTTAGAGTTTTTTATAACAATATCAGTAAAAACTAAAGGGGCTTTGGTGTCGCTGTCTATTACTTTTGCTTGTAACTCTGTAAAATCTAAATCTTCATCTTGCGCTAACATAGAAGTAGAATTAAATATAAATAGAGTCAGAACAATAAACAAACTGTAAAATGTTGATTTTTTCATGACTTTATTTTTTAGTGCTATTAATAGGTTTAATATACTAAATTTTGTTGTAAATAACTAAAAAACAATTGTTTATTAAGTTTTAATTAACATGTTAAAATGTTTGTATAATGTTGGCTAATTTATAAATAAAGTAAAAATAAATTTAGGTTGTGGACTTTATAAGTGTTTTTAGATTCCTGAAAATAGAATAGCTGTATATTTACATGATTTTTAGTTAAAGCATGAAGTATAATCATATAGCATTCAATAAAACAGGATATTTTTCATCATTAATTTGCGATTATTTAGATGAAAAACCACAGTTGAACCCATTTTACAATCGCTTTCCTAAGCTTGAGAATTTTAAAGCTCAAATAAAACAAAAAGGGGCGTCGTTTTCATTAGAAAATAGAAACACATTAGTTTCAGTTTTAAAAAAGCAATATCAAAATGTTGAATGTTCACAGTTAACAAAGCAACATATTGAGAGTTTAAAATCTGAGCATACGTTTACAATAACAACAGGGCATCAACTTAATTTATTCACAGGGCCACTTTATTTTCTGTATAAAATAGTATCTACTATAAATCTTTCAAAAGAATTGAAGGCAGAGTATCCTGAGAACAACTTTGTACCTATTTATTGGATGGCAACTGAAGACCATGATTTTGACGAGATTAATTATTTTAGTTTTAAAGGAAAGAAATTTCAATGGAGTAAAGATGAAGGTGGAGCTGTTGGAGAACTTTCTAACGAAGGTTTAGATGCTATTTTAGAAATGTTTTCCCAAGATTTAGGCTATACCACAAATGCTGAGAATTTAAAAGCACTTTTTAAGAAAGCATATCTAGACCATGATAATCTTTCTGATGCTACAAGATTTTTGGCAAATGAATTATTTAAGGATTATGGTTTAGTTATTATTGATGCAAATGAGAGGCCATTAAAACGTTTATTTATTTCGCATGTTGAAACAGAATTGTTAAATCAAACCGCTTTTAATGCAGTCTCTGAAATGAATGTAAAATTATCTAGCATTTCAGAAGATTATAAAATTCAAGTTAATCCCAGAGAAATAAACTTATTTTATTTAGCCAAAAATTTAAGAGAACGTATTGTTTTTGAAGATGATGTTTATAAAGTACTAAACACAGATATTATATTCAGCAAGAGTGAGATACAAAAAGAGCTCTTAGAGCACCCTGAAAGATTCTCCCCTAATGTTATTATGCGTCCGTTATATCAAGAAGTCATTTTGCCTAATCTATGTTACATTGGTGGTGGTGGTGAGTTAGCTTATTGGATGCAACTTAAAGATTATTTTGATAAAGTAGAAGTAACTTTTCCAATACTATTATTAAGAAATTCGGTTTTAATTCAAACAGAAAAACAAGCTAAAAAGCTTAAAAAACTAGATGTTTCTATAGAAGATATTTTCTTAAAGCGGGATGCATTAATTAATAAAAAGGTTAGAGAAATATCTAATATTGATATTGATTTTTCAATTCAAAAGAATCAGTTAAAACAACAGTTTGAAAACTTATTCAATCTTGCAAAAAAAACTGATAAATCTTTTTTGGGGGCTATAAAAGCTCAAGAAATAAAACAGTTAAAAGGACTTGAAAATCTTGAAAAACGTTTGCTGAAAGCACAAAAAAGAAAACTATCTGATGAAGTTGGGAGAATGACTGATATTCAAAATAAATTATTCCCGAATGGTAATTTACAAGAGCGAAATACCAACTTCTCAGAGTTTTATTTGGAATATGGGGAGCAGTTAATTCCTAATCTAATTGAAAATTTAAAGCCTTTGAAAAATGAGTTTACAATTTTAACAGTATAGACAATGCACAAAATAGATATTGATTTAGTTGACATGACTATGGATGTCATGAAGTACGTAATAGATAGGCTTTCTTCAACAAAACAAAAGATTGGTAAGCCCAAAAAAGAAGAAGAGCTTAAAGCTTTAGTAGGGGAAACCATTACAGAAAATGGGATAGGTGGCGAGAAAGCCTTTAAACTATGGAAGAAACATTTAACCAAATGTAATGTACCTATTGACCATCCTAGGCATTTGGCTTTTGTTCCGGCATCGCCAACTCGAGCAGCGGTTATGTTCGATTTGGTTACGTCTGCTTCAAGTATTCATGGAGCCTATTGGATGGAAGGTGCAGGGGGCATTTTTTGCGAAAACGAAGCCATGCGATGGATAGTATCCTTAACAGGTTTACCTGAAGGTGCTTTTGGTGTTTTTACAAGTGGAGGAACAGCTGCTAATCTTTCGGCGATTGTTACAGCTAGAGAATATTGGCGTAGCCTAAAACAGCGAAATAACTTAGAAAAGGGACTTATTATTACATCAATAGGAGCACACTCTTCTATTAAAGCTATGGCAAAAGTGGCTGATATAGATGTACTCTTAGTAGATACTGAAGATAAACTAGAAAAAGAGGCTTTAGAAGTTACAATTAAGAATTTGCCAATACAACAAAGGCAACGTTTATTTGCAGTTGTTGGTACTGGAGGCACAACAAACGCTGGTATTGTAGACGATTTAGAGGGAATTGCTGAAGTATGTGATAAAGAAAAATTATGGTTTCATGTGGATGCTGCTTATGGTGGTGGAGCTTTAGTTGCAGATTCAGTGCGTCATTTATTTAATGGTATAGAAAAGGCGGATAGTATAACCATAGATCCTCATAAGTGGATGTTTTCTCCCTATGATTGTGGTGCTGTTATATATAAAGATCCTGAATTAGCTAAAAAGGCTCACTCACAACAAGGTTCGTATTTAGATATTTTTAAAGATGAAGGCGCGCACGGTTTTAATCCAACCGATTATCAAATACAACTCACGCGTCGGGTACGTGGTTTGCCGTTATGGTTTTCATTAGCAACCCATGGAACAGATAGATATAAGGAAGCTGTAGAAAGAGGTATTGAATTGGCACAAATTGCAGGTAGATTAATTGAAGAAAATCCAAATGTAGAACTGGTACGAGAACCAAGTTTGTCTTGTGTTTTATATAGAAGAATAGGATGGAAACCTGAAGATTATACGCATTGGACCTATGAAAATCATGAAAAGGGATTTGCTTTGGTAACGCCTACAAAGTGGAAAAAAGGAGATATTTATGAAACGGTTTCACGTTTTTGTTTTATAAACCCAGATACCACAGAAAAAGATATAAAACTCATTTTGGATTCCATGGTATAAAAATTTAAAAAAATCGAGATTCATAATTCGTCAATATAAAATCAATTCCTATTTTTGCGCATGCAACATGACAAGGTATTAATTTTAGACTTCGGATCGCAGTACACACAACTTATTGCCCGTAGAGTTAGAGAACTCAACATATACTCCGAAATATATCCATTTAATAAAATCCCAACAAACATAGCAGATTACAAAGCAGTAATTCTGTCTGGTAGCCCAATTTCTGTAAGAGGAGAAGATGCATTGCATCCTGATTTATCAGATATTAGAGGTAAAAAACCAATGCTTGCCGTTTGTTACGGCGCACAATATTTATCTCATTTCTCAGGTGGAGAGGTAGCACCGTCAAACACGAGAGAATATGGACGCGCTAATTTATCCTTCATTCAAAAAGGGGAGCCATTTTTTGCTAGTATTTCTGAAGGAAGCCAAGTTTGGATGAGTCATAGCGATACCATTAAAGCATTACCAACACATGCGGTTTTGCTAGCGAGTACAAATGATGTTAAAAATGCAGCATTTAGAATAGAAGGAGAACCTACTTATGCTATTCAGTTTCACCCAGAGGTATATCATTCTAAAGATGGAAAACAATTATTAGAAAACTTTTTGGTTAAGATTGCAGATATAAATCAAGATTGGACACCAGATTCTTTTGTTGAAGAAACAGTTGAAGCCATTCAGGAAAAAGTAGGGAACGATAAAGTCGTTTTAGGACTTTCTGGAGGTGTAGATTCTACGGTTGCTGCGGTGTTATTAAACAAAGCCATTGGTAAAAACTTATACTGCATTTTCGTAAATAATGGTTTATTACGTAAAAATGAATTTGAAAGCGTTTTAACTCAATACGAAGGTATGGGCCTAAACGTAAAAGGCGTGGATGCATCCAATCGTTTTTTAGATGCATTAAAGGGAATTGAAGACCCAGAGAAAAAACGTAAAGCCATTGGAAATTCTTTTATTGAGGTTTTTGATGATGAAGCACATAAATTAGAAGATGTAAAATGGTTGGCTCAAGGTACTATTTATCCTGATGTTATAGAGAGCGTTTCTGCTACTGGCGGACCATCTGCAACTATAAAAAGTCATCATAATGTAGGCGGATTACCAGATTTTATGAAGCTTAAAATTGTAGAACCACTTCGGGCTATTTTTAAAGATGAAGTAAGACGGGTTGGGGCTACATTAGGAATTGATCCCGAATTATTAGGGCGTCATCCGTTTCCTGGTCCAGGTTTAGGTATTCGTATTTTAGGAGATATTACTGCTGAAAAAGTGCGTATGCTTCAAGAAGTTGATGCGATTTTTATAAACGGTTTGAAGGAATGGGGACTTTACGATAAAGTATGGCAAGCAGGAGCTATGTTGCTTCCAGTAAATAGCGTTGGTGTTATGGGAGATGAACGTACTTATGAAAAATGTGTAGCACTTAGAGCTGTTGAAAGTACAGATGGTATGACTGCAGATTGGGTAAACTTACCTTATGAATTCCTTCAAAAAACATCAAATGATATAATAAATAAGGTTAAAGGCGTTAATAGAGTAGTTTACGATATTAGTTCGAAACCGCCGGCAACTATTGAGTGGGAATGATTTAGTTGGTAGTATGCAGTATGCAGTCGCAGTTCGGAGTATAGTAGAATAAGTATATGACTGTTTACTGAAGACTGCTTACTGCCGACTGTAAACTTTTTTGGCATGCTATGTGCTAATAATTAAGAAAAAAGATTTTGTTTCAATCCTTAACAAAGAATGAAGCGTATATAATTAAAGTAGTCAGGTTTTATTATATTTATATCTTGTAGATTAAACAACATGAAGAGATTTTTATTAGTACTTATTTTGGTTTTAGCATTTGGTTTTACATCAGTTGAAGCACAAAATTTTAGCACCCATCAGGTTAAAAAAGGAGAAACTATTGAGGCTATTGCAAAGCGCTATTTTGTAACGCCTTTTGATATTTATAGGCTTAATCCGGATGCTAAAAAAGAATTAAAACCAAATACGATTTTAATTATTCCTATTTCCAAAGCTAAAAAACCAAGGGTTACTATAAATAAGGAACTTCAAGGGTTTAAGGAGCATAGAACTAAGCGAAAAGAAACACTTTATAGCTTGTCCAAAAAGTATAATATTACTGAGGATGATATAAAGAAATATAATAAGTTCTTGTATGCAAACGCTTTACGTAAAGGCGACAGACTGCAAATTCCAAAATATAAAATTACTGAAATTATTGAAGAAGTAGAACCTACTAAGGAATACACGGTAGAACCTAAAGAAGGGAAATGGCGAATTGCATATAAATTTGGAATTACTGTTGAAGAGTTAGAAGTCTTGAATCCAGATATGGCTGCCATTTTAAAAGAAGGTGAAGTTATTAATGTGCCCAACTTAGATGAAGAAGCCCAGAAACAATTTGACGATAAATATAGTTACTACAAAGTATTGCCAAAAGAGGGTTTTTACCGCTTAAAACTTAAATTAAATTTAGAACAAGACCAATTAGAGGCTTTAAACCCAGAGTTAAAAGAGACAGGATTAAAGTCTGGTATGATTTTGAAAATACCATATTCTGATACAATAGAAGGTGTTATTGAAGGCGCATCCGAAGCGGTTAATTTGGTTAATAGTATTTCGGATTATGAAACAAAGCATATTGCTATTATGCTGCCCTTTAGAATGCATCGTGTTGATTTTGATTCTATAGCCGATGCTAAAAAGAGTTTAAATAAAGACCCTTATTTAGGTGTGTCTCTTGATTTTCATTCGGGTGTTTTAATGGCTCTAGATTCTTTGAAATCATTAGGTGTTTCTTTAAAGGTTGATGTTTATGATACGAGATATGAGGTTAGCGAAGTTTCAAGAATTATAAGGGAACATGATTTTGAAAACGTTGATGCTGTTATTGGGCCTTTAACACCTGCAAGTTTTAATAAAGTGGCTTCGGAATTAAAACGATATAATACGCCTGTTATTTCGCCAATAGGCACAGATTTAAAATTGTACGATAACGTGTTTCAATCCAGACCTTCTGATGATTTATTAAAAAATAAGGTTATTAATTTTGCGAAATCAGATTCGTTGGTTGGTAATATTATTGTAATTGCCGATACGAAAAATATAACCGTAGCAAATGAGCTTAAGCGCGAATTTATTGGGGCTAAGGTGGTGTATTCTAGAAAAAACAAAGAGGGTAAAGATGAGTTTTTCGTTACCAAAGAGGATATTGAAGGGGCGTTAAAACCAGGAAAAAACATGGTGTTTTTGGAAACCCAAAATGAAGGTTATGCTTCAAATGTCACAAGTGTTTTGGCGTCTTTAAATAATAAAGTAGATCCTGAATCAGAAGAAGAACCTTCAGAAATTGTACTAGTTACTACAAATATTAATTCAGCTTTTGAAGGCGAACAAATAAATAACACACACTTATCTAGTTTACAATTCCATTTTGCTACAGCTGCTAAAGAATACAGTGAAAATGATAATAATGCTTTCGTTAAAAAGTATGAAAAGCTTTATAATATCACGCCAAATAAGAGAGCGGTTAGAGGTTTTGATTTAACCATGGATGTGGTATTACGTTTAGTCTCTTCTGATGATTTATATGCATCCGTAATTAACGCACCACTAACAGAGTATGTAGAAAATAAGTTTGCTTATAAAAAGAAACTTTTTGGAGGTTATTATAACGATTCGGTATATCTTGTTAAGTATGATGATTTAACTATTGTTGAAGTAAAACAATAAGATTTAAGGGGATCCGTTTTATGTTTCAATAGTTTATAATCTGTGATTAGAATCCTTCTTTTATTATGTTGTTTGGGTTTTGTTCAAAATGATGAACCTGTTTTATCTTGGAACGAAACTTACAACTTAACATGGCAAGATTTTAAAGCAAAACCTAATACCAATGATAGTGCAGTTGCTATAACAGCTTCAGGAATTACTTTTGGTTTTTCCATTAGGCAAACTGATAATAATGACGTACTTAGTTTTTCATCAGAAGTTCATGCACAGTTTTATCCGGAGCAATCGTGGTATAAAACAGAGCAAGCCGATGCCCATATTTTAGAGCATGAACAATTGCACTTTGATATTACTGAATTGTACGCACGCATATTTAGATATCGTATCAGACAAATTAAGATTTCAAATAGCGTTAGGCGGCAGCTAAAGAAAATTCATAATGATATTGAAATAGAATTGTCTCAGATGCAAAATAAGTATGATAGTGAAACCGATTATTCTAGAAAGTTTCAAGCTCAATCCATATGGAAAATTTATGTGGATACTGAACTTAATAACTATTCAAAATACAAATCTGTAGATTAATGCTTCCAGATAAACAATTTCTAATAGACTTGGCACATACTAAAATGCCTTACGGGAAATACAAAGACCGTTATTTAATAGATTTACCTGAATATTATGTGGTTTGGTATCATAATAAAGGGTTTCCTAAAGGGAAATTAGGAACTATGCTAGAACAGGTTTATGAGTTGAAGTTAAATGGTCTGGAGGAACTGATTTGGAATATTAGGAAACAATACCCCAAAAAATAAGCTTAAAAAAAAGAGGCTGTCTGAAAAGTCAATTTTGGAGTAAATTGTCACATTGAGCGCAGTCGAAATGCATTGAAAATCAAGATTATAACGTTTTCGACTGCGCTCAAACTGACAACTCGAAAAACTTTTCAGACAGCCTCTTTTATTTAT